>CAZMTU010000081.1:0-11178 GCA_964569225.1 uncultured Lachnospiraceae bacterium
GCCGCCGCAGCCGTCACGTCCGGTGCGTCCGCCCAGCAGAATGATCCGATCGCCGGGCAGCGGACACTCTCTGCGGACGTGGTCGGCGGGCGTCGCCGCCACTACCGCGCCAATCTCCATACGCTTGGCAACATAACCGGGGTGGTAAAGCTCGTCCACCTGACCGGTTGCAAGTCCGATCTGGTTGCCGTAAGAGGAATAGCCTGCGGCAGCCGTCTGCACGATGGTGCGCTGAGGCAGCTTACCGGGCAAGGTTTCCGCAATAGGACGGGTGGGGTCAGCCGCACCGGTTACTCGCATGGCGGCATAGACATAGGCACGGCCGGACAACGGGTCACGGATGGCACCGCCGATACAGGTTGCGGCACCGCCGAAAGGCTCGATCTCGGTGGGGTGATTATGCGTTTCATTCTTGAAGAGCAGCAGCCAGTCTTCTTCCTTGCCGTCAAACTCCGCCTTGATCTTAACGGTGCAGGCGTTGATCTCCTCCGACTCGTCCAGCTTCGGCAGCTTGCCTTTTGCTTTCAAATAACGGGTGGCAATAGTAGCGATATCCATAAGGTTCTGGGGCTTGGTTCTGCCCAGTTCCTTCCGGACCGCCAAATAGCGTTCATAAGACGCCTGCAGCAGAGGGTCGTCGAAGCAAACATGATCAATGGTGGTAAGGAAGGTGGTATGGCGGCAGTGATCCGACCAATAGGTGTCGATCATACGGATTTCAGTGATAGTAGGATCGCGGTCTTCACTTTGGAAGTAGGTCTGACAGAAAAGAATGTCATCCAGATCCATGGCAAGCCCCTTGATTTCAACGAACTCTGCAAGTTCTTTCTTCGTCAGCTTGCAGAAACCGTCCAGTGTTTCCACGCTTTCGGGAATCACATATTCGCTTTTCAGGGTGTCTGCAGCGGCCAGCGACGCTTCTCTCGCTTCCACAGGGTTGATGATGTGCTTTTTCACGGCAGCAAGCTGCGCATCGGTCAGACTGCCGAAGAATGCGTAAATTCTGGCGGTACGCACAATAGGCTTTTCGCCCTGAGAGATAATTTGAATGCACTGTGCCGCACTGTCCGCCCGCTGGTCAAACTGACCGGGCAGATATTCCACCGCCACCACTGTGGTGCCGGTCAGATCGGGCAGCTCGGGATAGGTCAGATCAAGCTGCGGCTCGGAAAAGACGGTCTTTAACGCATAGTCAAAGAGTTCGGGGGTAATATTCTCCACATCGTACCGGTTAAAGAGCCGTACATCGGTGACGGTGGGGATTTGCAGCAGTTCATGAATCTCGGACAGCAGCGCGGCCGCCTCGTTCGCCAGCTTCTTTTTCTTCTCAACAAAAATTCTGTATACCATGCGAATTTCCTCTCTGAATTTCTTAGCGCCTCGCATCGATTCGGTAAATCAAAAGCTCCGGGAGAAGCTTACTGTATATGCCCGACGCGAGTCAGCTCTTTATAAAATTATTTCTGTCCGGCGGCAAGCGCCCGCTTACCGATATCCTTACGATAATAAGCGTTTTCAAAAGACACGGTTTCAACTGCGGCATATGCTTTTTCAATGGCCCCCTTCAGGGTAGGCGCTGTTTCAGTAACACCCAGTACCCGTCCGCCGCCGGTCAGCAGCTTACCGTCCTTTTGTTTTGCGCCCGCAACATAAATATGCGCGTTGGTTTTCTCTGGCAGCGTAATTTCAAAACCGGTTTGATAGGACTTTGGATAACCGTCGGAGGCCATGACTACACAGCAAGCCGAGTCGGTAGAAAATTCCACCGGCACCTCGCTCAGTCTGCCCTCGGTAACCGCCATCATAATAGTGAGCAGATCGCTTTTCAGCAGTGGCAGCACCACCTGCGTTTCAGGATCGCCAAAACGACAGTTATATTCGATCACCTTGGGACCGTTCGGAGTGATCATCAAACCGAAATAAAGACATCCCTTAAAGGTACGCCCTTCGGCGTTCATCGCCGCAACAGTGGGCCAAAAAATTTTTTCCATACATTCGGCCGCCACAGCGGGGGTATAGTAGGGATTGGGGGCTACGGTGCCCATTCCTCCGGTATTCAAGCCTTCATCGTTATCATGCGCCCGCTTATGATCCATCGAAGAGATCATCGGCACTACCGTTTTGCCATCGGTAAAAGAAAGTACTGACACTTCGGGGCCCGTTAGAAATTCCTCTATTACCACGCGGCTGCCCGATTCTCCGAAAATTTTGTCCTGCATCATAGAGCGCACAGCATCTTGGGCTTCTTCCTTGGTTTGGGCGATAATAACGCCCTTTCCCAGTGCCAATCCGTCCGCTTTGATAACAGTAGGCATAGGAGCGCTCTCCAAATAAGCAAGCGCGCTGTCTATCTCATAAAAAACCTCATATTCAGCGGTAGGAATGCCGTATTTTTTCATTAATTCTTTGGAAAAGACCTTACTGCCTTCAATAATCGCCGCTTTAGCCTCCGGTCCGAAGCAAGGAATGCCGGCCGCGTTCAGCGCATCCACACAGCCTAACACCAACGGATCGTCAGGCGCCACCACTGCATAATCAATCGCATTTTCGATGGCAAATGTCACGATTTTATCAATTTCCTTGGCACCGATTGCAACACAGACAGCATCCGCCGCAATGCCGCCGTTGCCGGGCAGCGCATATATCTGGCTGACCTTCGGATTTTCTTTTAATTTTTTGATGATGGCATGCTCTCTTCCGCCACCGCCTACAACCATAAGCTTCATGAAAATCTCCATTCCGCCGCCACATAAACGCGTATACACACAGCGCATTTGCACGCGCGGCACAAAAATGTTATAAAATCTACCCGCAACCTATATGGGGAATTCCTTTTTAAAAAACGGTTGAACGATCGAAAAACAATCAATGTTTTCAGACAACTGAGCTTTTACAAAATTTTTAAGTAACTTCACTTTATTTCAGACGCAGCGTTCAATTATCAATCGATCCGCGCCGCTGCCTAAGCATTTTTTTCCTGAAATTTTGAAGACAATCAGCTAAAAAGCTCCGACAAAATAATTTTTCCGCATAAACACTTCCGGGCAGCCGCCCTAAACGGACGGCTGCCTGATCAGCTTAATGATGGAAAAGCCGCATGCCGGTGAAGGCCATGACGATACCGTACTTGTTGCAGCAATCAATCACCGCATCATCCCGAATCGATCCTCCCGGCTCCGCGATATAACTGACACCGCTTCTGCGGGCACGCTCAATATTGTCATCAAAGGGGAAGAACGCATCCGACCCCACCGAAACACCGGTGACAGCGCCTAAATAGGCCTTCTTTTCCGCTTTGGTAAATTCTTCCGGACGGACAGTAAAATACTTCTGCCAATTCCCTTCTGCCAGCACATCCTCGCTGTCATCTGAAATATAAACGTCGATTACATTATCCCGATCGGGACGTCCCAGTGTGGGCAAAAACGGAAGATTCAGCACCTTGTCTGACTGGCGCAGGTGCCAATTGTCCGCTTTTTGACCTGCCAAACGGGTACAGTGAATTCTCGACTGCTGCCCTGCGCCTACGCCGATTGCCTGTCCGTCTACCGCATAGCAAACCGAGTTAGATTGGGTATATTTCAGAGTAATCAAAGCGATAATCAGATCCCGCTTGGCTTCGTCGGGTAATTCTTTATTTTCAGTAACCAGATTAGAAAGCAGCGCTTCATCAATGACAAAATTATTTCTACCCTGTTCAAAGGTCACGCCGTAAACCTGTTTTTTCTCCACGGGATCCGGGACATAGCCTTCATCGATCTGTACAATATTATAATTGCCCTTTTTCTTGGATTTGAGGATCTCCAGCGCCTCAGGCTCGTAACCGGGAGCAATAATACCGTCCGATACCTCACGTTTAATTAATTTAGCGGTGATCACATCGCAGACGTCAGAAAGAGCGATCCAGTCGCCAAAGGAAGACATGCGGTCGGTTCCTCTGGCTCTGGCGTAAGCACAGGCAAGAGGGGATTCGTCCAATCCGGTAATATCATCCACAAAGCATGCCTTTTTCAGCTTTTCAGGCAATGGTGTACCCACGGCAGCGCTGGTCGGAGAAACATGCTTGAAGGAGGTAGCGGCAGGCATGCCTAAAATGGCTTTCAGCTCTTTTACCAGTTGATAGGAATTGAAAGCGTCCAAAAAATTAATATAACCGGGCCGACCGTTCAAAATTGTAATGGGCAGCTCACTGCCATCCTGCATATAGATTTTCGCCGGCTTCTGATTGGGGTTACATCCATATTTCAGTTCAAATTCTTGCATTGGTTTATCCTACTTGGAAACCCAAAAAAGATTTCCAACCCTTTCAAAAAATTCAGAATCATTAACAGGGATCCGTCCGGATGATGTTTTTGATCATCTGTTAGAAATTCAGCATAATTCTTGCAAAAAAATTTCTGCATTCACATTTATATAATAAATTTTGGTGTGCTTTAGGGAATCGGCGCGACACACCGATTCCCCGGAAGACGCCTTTTTTGCTGGCTTCTATATAATGACGCCTTCTTCAAACCTTCAGTTCGGACTTGATCTCATCGGTATAAAGGCGATCGAGAATAGGCTTTACCACATCGTTTACAAATGCTTCCGTCTGGGAGGGTGCTCTGCCTACAAAGCAGCGGGGATCCAGTTCGGCTTCAATCTCTTCTCTGGTGACAGGAAAAGCAGGATCAGCTGAAATGCGATCGATCAGATCGTTCTTACCGCCCTCCAGCCGCACCTTTCGGGCAGCGGCATGAGAATGCTCACGAAGCAGCTCATGCAGTTCCTGACGGTTGCCTCCCTTTTTAACCGACATCATCATAATGTTTTCGGTCGCCATAAAGGGCAGCTTTTCCATCACCCGACGGTTGACTACTTGATCATAGACTACCAATCCGCTGGTGACATTGATATAAATATTCAGAATCGAATCAACCGCAAGAAAAGCTTCCGCTACCGAAATCCGTTTGTTGGCGGAATCATCCAGCGTACGCTCAAACCACTGCGTGCCTGCGGTAAAAGCGGGATTCAGCGAATCGGCAATAACATAACGCGCCAACGCGCAAATTCGTTCGCTGCGCATGGGATTTCTCTTATAAGGCATTGCAGAGGAGCCGATCTGATTTTTTTCAAAGGGTTCTTCCATTTCCTCGAAGGACTGAAGAATCCGCAGATCGTTTGCGAATTTATAAGCCGACTGGGCAAAACCGCTGAGTACAGACAGAAAATAAGCATCCACCTTACGGGAATAGGTCTGTCCGGATACAGGCACACAATGCTCAAAGCCCATATCGGCGGCAATCAATTCCTCCAGCTTCATAATTTTAGCTTCGTCGCCCTCAAAAAGCTCCATAAACGAGGCTTGTGTACCGGTGGTCCCTTTGCTGCCAAGCAACGCCAGTCTGGAAAGCTGATATTCCAAATTCTCAATGTCCTGCGTCAGCTCATACATCCAAAGAGTCGCACGCTTACCAACAGTAGTTAGCTGCGCAGGCTGAAGGTGTGTATATGCAAGACAGGGCAGATCCTTATATTGAACGGCAAATTCAGAAAGATTTTTCAGCACTTGCGCCGCTTTTTTCAGCACAATCCGCGACGCTTCCCGAAGGATGATCACATCGGTATTATCGCCAACATAGCAAGAGGTCGCACCCAAATGAATGATGCCCGCCGCCTTAGGGCACTGCAACCCATAGGCATACACATGGCTCATAACATCATGCCGCACAACCTTTTCTCTGGCTTCTGCCTCTGAGTAATTGATATCCTCTGCATGCGTTTCCAGTTCGGCAATCTGTTCGTCGGTAATTTCCAGTCCCAGTTTCTGTTCAGCCTTGGCAAGCGCGATCCACAGCCGCCGCCAAGTCTTGAATTTAAACGCTTCCGAAAAAGCATACTGCATCTCAGGCGACGCATAACGAGTCGAAAAGGGTGAAATATATTTTTCTTTTTCCATTTTAATCTGATCAAGAGAATTTTTTGAAAAAAACCTCAAACTCCTTCAAGAACTTTGGGATAATACTTATTTGTTAGTATTTTATTGGACAACATCTGCGGCGTCCGTTTAATTCAGCAATTTTTATTAATCATCCGGTTAGTCACCGCGCCGCTTTCCAGATCAACATAACGTACATACAAAGAAATTTTATTCTGTTCGTCCAAGCTGCTCCAAATATCATCGGTAAAGGCATCAATATCGTTTGGAATATACACCCGCTCCGGCTCGGTATTGAAGGTGGGAATAGGTTTCCCGTCGCAAACATATGTATGAATAAAGTGACCTACCCCGGGCAGCGCCGCATAGGAATAGGTATGCCGGTTGCAGGCACTTCCCGCTTCATCAGCCGATTTAAGAATGCTCATTTTGTATGTGAAATCGCGCTTTTCAAAGGTAATCATACCGCTGATCCGAGGTGTAAAGTTAGGCGCATCCGGCTCAAAACAGCGGGTTTCCAGCGCTTCCTCAAAGGATTTGCCGGCTTTCAGATAATCGTACACCGTATCTGTCTGATTACCGTTGGTGACAATCAGCTTGTTTTCATAGACCCGAATAGGGGAATAAATAATCAGTGAAGGATCCTCCACTTTAGAAGCATCAAAGGGATGGATTACCACTTCGCCCTGCGCCGGTTTTTCAACAAACACCCGATTACGGCTGTTGGCGCTGCGTCCCATAATAAAATAGGCCGTCACCGCAAAATTGCCATCGGCAGATTTGCCGATTACAATGCCCCGCCCGGGGTAATTGTTGATTTTCAGCAAAGATTCAATGGCGTGCGTTTCATATACATTCATATAGCTTTTCCTTTCTTCTATGCGTCTTTTTAAGCAAAGCCAATCAGTTTTCGCCAATAAGCGCTGCGCAAACCTGCTCTGCCGCTCTCGGCAGAATGATCCATTCCGCCTGTTCCATTACACGGCGCTGAAGGACCTCAGGCGTATCCCCTTCTCTGACCTCCACCGCTTTTTGAGCAATGATCCTACCGCCATCGGGGATCTCATTCACAAAATGGACGGTGGCTCCTGTTACCTTCACTCCTCGCTCCAACGCAGCTGCATGAGGAGCAAGTCCGTACATACCTTTACCGCAAAAGGAAGGAATCAGCGCCGGATGAACATTGATAATCCGTTCCTTCCATCCCGCCGTAAAATCCGCGCTGAGAATATTCATAAAACCTGCCAAAACAATCAAATCGATCTTCTTTTCAGCCAGCAGATGACTGATTTTAGCTTCAAAAGCTTCCTGACTGCCCAATTCCTTTTTCCATGCGACAGCCGTTTCAATTCCATGCTTGGCAGCCCGCTCCAAGGCATAGGCGCTGGGATTGCTGGCAACCACCAGTACAATTTCACCGCTGTGAAGAATGCCGCCATCCTCAGCGTCCATCAGCGCCTGCAAATTGGTGCCGCCGCCTGAAACCAACACAGCAATCCTTGCTTTTTTCAGCATATGATAACCTTCTCTTCACTTTCGATGATCTCACCGATTAAATATGCGTCCTCTCCGTTTGTCCGAAGAATCGAAATCGCCTCATCCGCATCTTCCTTCGCCACCACTATGCTCATGCCCACACCCATATTGAAGGTGTTGAACATGTCCCGTTCGGGAATATTGCCCGTCTTAGCGATCAGGTCAAAGATGGGCAGCACTTTTATAGCCGAACGATCAATCTTAGCGCCCAATCCTTCCGGGATACTTCTCGGAATATTTTCATAGAAGCCGCCGCCGGTAATATGAGAAACACCCTTGACCTTTACCTTTTCAAAGAGCGCGCACATCGGCTTCACATAAATTCTGGTAGGTGTAAGAAGGGTTTCACAGATTGACTTACCGCCCAGCGCATCACAAGGGGACATAAGATCGGGATTATTTTCCACATCAAACACCTTGCGCACCAGTGAAAAACCGTTGGAGTGAACGCCGGAGGAAGCCAGCGCGATCACCGCATCGCCCGGTTTCATGGATTTATTGTCCAAAATTTTCGCCTTATCCACAATCCCTACAGAAAAGCCTGCCAGATCGTAATCATCCTCGGGCATCATACCGGGATGCTCGGCTGTTTCACCGCCAATTAAGGCGGAACCCGCCTGTACACAGCCTTCGGCTACGCCTGCTACAATAGCAGCAATCTTTTCGGGCACATTCTTACCGCAAGCAATGTAATCGAGGAAAAACAAGGGTTTTGCGCCGCAGCAGATGACATCATTAACACACATAGCTACGCAGTCAATACCAATAGTATCATGCTTGTCCATAAGCATCGCGATTTTCAGTTTAGTGCCTACGCCATCGGTTCCGGATACCAGTACAGGCTGACTCATTCCGGTAAGATCGGGGGTAAACAGACCGCCGAAGCCGCCGATATCCGATTCGACGCCAGCCGTCATCGTCCGCGCGATACTGGATTTCATCAGTTCAACCGCCTTGTATCCGGCGGTAATATCTACGCCTGCCGCTTTATAGCTTTCGCTCTGACTTTTCATGTGTTTGCTTCCTTTCCGACCTTCGTTCATCCATTTTGATTATCGGATGATAGATTTTTTTCATTTTTTGTATAAATCGATTTTTCCGCCTTGTCCGACTCCGCCAGCTTGCGCTCAAACTTGCTCTTATTCGGTGCGGAAGGTACCATTGTAGGATAGCTTCCGCCAAAGCAGGCGGTACAGAATCCCTTCCCGCAGTTGCAGCCGGTAAGCTCAGTCACATTGGCGTAGTTCAAGTAGCCCAACGAATCCGCGCCAATGATTCGGGCAATTTCCGGAACCGTATGCTTACAGGCAATGAGATTTTCCTTAGAATCAATATCAATACCGTAATAGCAGGGATTTACAAAAGGCGGTGCCGAGATCCGTACATGTACTTCTTTGGCCCCGGCTTCCCGAATCAGACGAATCGTCCGGGCAGTGGTAGTCCCCCGTACAATAGAGTCGTCCACGACCACGACACGTCTGCCCCGAACCACATCGGGGATAGGATTCAGTTTAATGCGCACCTTGTCCTCGCGGGCTTTCTGACCGGGCGCTATAAAGGTCCGACCAATATATTTATTTTTAATAAACCCAATGCCATAGGGGATACCGGACTCTCTGGAGTAACCAATCGCCGCATCCAATCCCGAATCAGGCAGACCTACTACTACATCCGCCTCAACAGGATGCTCTTTTGCCAGCATTCGTCCGGCATTTACCCTCGCTAAATGAACGCCGTGACCGTCGATCACCGAATCGGGACGAGCAAAATATATATATTCAAGTACACAGAGATGGGGCTCAGCTTTTCCGCAGTGATCTGTAATAGAGCGCACACCGTTTTTATCAAAAACTAAAATCTCGCCCGGCTTTAGTTCTCTCACCAACGAGGCGCCGACGGCATCCAACGCGCAGGACTCTGAAGCCACTACATAGCTTCCGTCCTCAGTTTTTCCGTAACAAAGCGGCCGAAAACCGTTTTCATCCCGCGCGGCAATCAGCTTAGAAGGAGACATAATGCAGAGTGAATAAGCGCCCTTGATCCGATTCATCGCCCGATTGACCGCCGCTTCAATGGAAGGCGCCTGCAGCCGCTCTTTAATGATCATATAGCAGATAACCTCGGTATCGCTGGTAGTATGAAAAATGGAGCCGTCAAGCTCCAACTCCTGCCGAAGCTCAGCGCAATTGACTAAATTTCCGTTGTGTGCCAGCGCCATCCGGCCCTTCACATGATTGACCACCAGCGGCTGAGCATTATCTCGTCCGCCTCCGCCCGTGGTAGAATAGCGTACATGACCGATCGCCATGTTGCCTTCTCCCAATCCTGTCATTACCTCCTGCGTAAACACATCGTTTACCAGACCGGTGTTTTTATAAAAGTTAAAAACACCGTCGTCATTCACCACAATGCCGCAGGATTCCTGCCCTCTGTGCTGAAGAGCAAACAGTCCGTAGTAGGCAGAAGCCGCCACATTCTGCTTGTCCGGACAGAATATACCAAATACGCCGCACTCTTCTTTGATTTTCTGCATATTTTCTCCTTAATTCGTGGCAGGATTATTCCTTTCCTGTCCAGCAATAGGTGCAGACCATTTCGGGATCCATACCAATGGCCTCCAACAGCCCGTCCAAAGACTGATAGCCCAGCGAATCAAAGCCCATTTCCTCACAAATACGGCTGAGCATACACTGCCCACGCTCAGTACGGCAGTCGGCGTACTCGGAAAGATGCTTCTGTCCCTCATCGCCTTCCAGCGCCTGAACAGTCTGGCGCGCCAAAAGTTCCATTTCGGACTTGCTGGCAGAGAAATTCAGATATTTACAGCCATACATGATAGGTGGGCAGGCAGAGCGCATGTGCACCTCTTTAGCGCCGCTGGCATAAAGAAATTCCACAGTTTCCCGAAGCTGCGTCCCCCGGACAATGGAATCGTCCACAAAGAGCAGTTTTTTGCCCTGAATCAATTCAGGCACGGGGATCTGTTTCATTTTCGCCACCTGATTGCGGACCGCCTGACTGGAGGGCATAAAAGAGCGGGGCCATGTGGGGGTATATTTAATAAAAGGACGCGCAAAACGCTTTCCGCTCTCACCTGCATAACCGATCGCATGGGGCAGTCCTGAATCAGGCACGCCTGCTACATAGTCTACATCGGGCAGTGTGCCTCGCTCTCTTTCATCCCGCGCCATGATCTCCCCATTTCGGTAACGCATCACCTCTACATTGCGGCCCTCATAGTTGGAGTTTGGATATCCGTAATAGGTCCACAGAAATGCGCAGATCTTCATTTTCTTGCCGGGCGCCGCAAGCTGTTCCACGCCGTCAGGCGTAATGCGAACGATCTCTCCCGGTCCTAACTCATACTCGTCCTGATAATCCAGCTTATGGTAAGCAAAGGACTCAAAGGATGCGCAGCAGCCGTCCGCATTCCTGCCAATCAGCACCGGCAGACGCCCCATTCGATCTCTGGCGGCAATGATACTGTCAGGTAAAAGCAGCAGAATAGTGGCCGATCCGTCAATAACCGCCTGAGCATGGCGAATCCCTTCTACCAAGGACTTTTTTTGATTGATCAACGCCGCCACCAACTCGGTTTCGTTGACCTTGCCGGAACTCATCGCCATAAACTGATGCCCGTGATCGGAAAAATATTTTTCTACCAGCGCTTCGGCATTATTAATGATCCCCACAGTGGAAATAGCGTAGAGTCCCAAGTGTGATCG
>CAZMTU010000082.1:0-11116 GCA_964569225.1 uncultured Lachnospiraceae bacterium
GATAATAGTTGCCCTTGTTTCGGCTCGTAAGGGCAAAAACAAGGGAAAATACATAAGATTGGAACAAAAAACAGGCGAAACACATTGAAAATACAGCGTTTTCAGAGGGCTTCATAGATAAATTGAGATTTGATTATTCGGAGGACCGTTTATGCTTACAGGAAAAATGGTAATACTTGGAGTTACCGGCAGCATTGCCGCTTATAAATCAGCCAATATTGCGCGAATGCTTAAAAAGCAGCATTGTGATGTACAGGTGATTATGACCGAAAATGCAGCTCATTTTATAAATCCTATTACTTTTGAGTCGCTGACGGGCAATAAATGCCTAATGGATACTTTTGACCGCAATTTTCAATACAGCGTAGAGCATGTTGCGTTGGCTAAAAGAGCAGACGCGGTACTGATTGCGCCCGCTTCCGCCAATGTGATCGGAAAAATCGCGGGCGGCATTGCGGACGATATGCTGACGACTACGGTCATGGCCTGCCCCTGTAAAAAAATCATTTCACCTGCGATGAACCATCATATGTATCATAATCCGATTGTGCAGGATAATTTGAAAAAGCTGGCTCGATTCGGCTATGAAATTGTTCCCCCTGACAGGGGAATGCTTGCAAACGGAGATGAGGGCGACGGAAGAATGCCCGATGAGAAGGTTTTGTTTGAGTACGTACTGCGCGAAATTGCTTTTCAAAAGGATCTTGCGGGAAAAAAGGTCCTTGTGACGGCAGGGGCCACCAGGGAAGCCATTGACCCAGTCCGCTTTATCACTAACCGTTCAAGCGGGAAAATGGGGATTTCTATTGCCAAGGCAGCGATGCTCAGGGGGGCGGAGGTCACACTGGTAGCAGCGCGTTGTGAGGTGGAATATCCGCCGTTTGTAAAGCTTGTTCCCGTAACCTCGGCGGAAAATATGTGGGAGGCTGTGACAAAGCTGTGGGCGGAACAGGACATTATAATCAAAGCGGCCGCAGTTGCGGATTATACGCCTGTGACCGTTGCCGGCAGTAAGATAAAAAAATCGGAAGGCGATATGAAAATCGACCTAAAACGCACTAAGGATATATTAAACTATTTAGGAGAACATAAACGAGAGGGGCAGTTTGTCTGCGGATTTTCGATGGAAACAGATAATCTCCTGGAAAACTCAAGGAAAAAGCTTAAAAGTAAAAACTGCGATATGATTTGCGCCAACTCGCTGCGGACGGAGGGGGCCGGCTTTGGCGGAGACACTAATGTGATCACGATCATAACCGAGAAGGGTGAGCGCAGTCTGGCGCTTATGAGCAAGGAAAACGCCGCTCATAAAATTTTGGATGCTATCGTTGAGGCGAAGGCATTGACGAAACGGCTATCAGAGAACTGAGAAGAAACCGGAATTATTGATTTCAGCGGGACGAAGCATTTAAAAGGGGAAATATTTGCTTTATTTTTCGCATGGCAATAATGCTTTGTTTAAGAAATGTTCCTGAATCATTCGACTTTTAGTTGAATGAAATTTATAAATGATTAAAGGAGAAAAACATTATGGCAAGCAGAATTGTATTGAACACCATTTCCTATCACGGTCACGGCGCGATCGAGAATATTGTGCCCGAACTGACCGCTCGAGGGTATCGGAAGGCATTTGTCTGCTCGGATCCGGACCTTATCAAATTCGGCGTAACAAAAAAAGTGACCGATTTGCTGGATGCGGCCGCCTTTCCCTATGCTGTTTACAGCGAAATCAAACCCAATCCTACCATTGAAAATGTACAAAACGGCGTGAAGGCGTTCAAGGAATCAGATGCTGACTGCATTATCACCATTGGCGGCGGTTCCTCCATGGATACCGCAAAGGCAATCGGTATTATCGTGAATAATCCTGAATTTGCCGATGTCCGCAGTCTGGAGGGTGTTGCGCCCACCAAGAAGCATGCGGTATTCACCATTGCAGTGCCTACCACCGCCGGTACTGCAGCGGAGGTTACTATTAACTATGTGATTACCGATGTGGAGAAAAAAAGAAAATTTGTCTGTGTGGATACAAACGATATTCCTGAGATTGCGGTGGTTGATCCCGATATGATGGCTTCTATGCCCAAGGGGCTGACGGCTGCTACCGGTATGGACGCGCTGACACATGCCATTGAAGGCTATATTACCAAGGGAGCCTGCGCCATTTCCGACATGTTCCATCTGGAGGCGATCCGACTGATTTCCCAAAATCTGCGGGGAGCTGTACAGAATACCCCCGAAGGCCGTGAAGGGATGGCACTGGGGCAATATATCGCCGGAATGGGCTTTTCAAATGTGGGACTCGGCATTGTTCACAGCATGGCGCACGGATTGAGCGCACTGTATGATACGCCTCACGGAGTGGCTTGCGCCATTATTCTGCCTACAGGACTTGAGTATAACAAAACGGTTGCCGGTGAACGTTATCGCGCTGTAGGCAGGGCTATGGGTGTGGTCGGTATTGACGGTATGAGCGTTGAAGAAGCCGCCGACGCTACTATTGCGGCAGTGAAGCAGCTTTCGGCGGATGTGGGAATTCCGGCTGATCTGAAGGGAATTTTGAAGGAAGAAGATGTGCAGTTTCTTTCAGAGTCCGCGTTTGCTGATGCTTGCCGTCCCGGCAATCCCCGTGATACCAGTGTGGAGGAAATCCAAGCGCTCTATCGCAGCCTGATGTAAGCGATGGCAGCTTATAGCTTTTGAAAAAGCTATGTGCATGCTTAATTAACCGGCCAAAAATGAAGATATGAATTTTCAATTATAAAAAAAGAAGCGTTGGGACATGAGCGACTAACGCTTCTTTATTTTGTATTAAGAATGCTATAATATAATCTATCATGAAAGCGAATTTTTCATTTTAACATTTCCTAAATATTTTGCAATTATTTCCTAAACAACCGACCGGTATAATGAGGACATCAAATGAAAGACTGACTTTGGAGGTAGCTTAAAATGAAGAAAAAAAACTTTGTATCAATGATTATGGGCACTGTGGGCGGGATTCTTTTTGCGCTCGGAATGTGTATGGCGCTGCTGCCTGAATGGGACACCTTTATGCAGGGTATTATAATAGGGAGCATTGGGGTGCTGGTGCTCATTGCCATGCTGTTGGTGCGCCGTAAAATGGAAAAAAAGCCAATAATGGTAAAGCCAAGCGGAAAAATAATCGGAACGGTTGTTTTGGGAATTATAGGCGCTTTGGTACTCGGCGTCGGAATGTGTATGACCATGATTTGGGAAGGCATGATGATACCGGGCATTGCGGTTGGCATTGTGGGCATAGTCCTTTTGCTCTGCCTGATTCCGCTCATTAAAGGCTTAAAATGAACGGATAATTGGATTATTTGATAATGAGGAGAAAAGAAATGGCTAAATCAAAACTGGCAAAAGCGAATGAAAAAATTACTGAAGGGGTAGTAAACGGTTATAAAAAAATTGAAAGCAGCGTGGTAGACGGCTATAAAAAGATCGAGGACGGCGTAGTGGAAGGCTTTACAAAAATCAGCGATAAATTTGTGGATACCTTCCTGACCCATGACGGGGAAACGGTGGAGAATGCTAAAAAACGGCTTTCCGATGAACAAAAAGCTCGTGAAGAGGCTCAACACAGTCAGAATAAGCGGTAATATGGTAAACGTGGTTTACCGGAAATAGAAAAACGGTTTTGACCGCAATTTGCGATCAAAACCGTTTTTTATGAAGCGGGAACGGCGGCGATATAGAGGCGGAATGATTTATGATTTAATGTCAGCGATTGAGTGTGAAGGAGGATAGGACCTTTTTCAGGGGTAAGCTGGGAAGATTCGGGAATCATACAAATCTGATACGCGTCAGACAGCATTATCCACTGACCCCATGAACAGGTTTCCTCCAACAGATGATTGCCTTCGGTATATCGCCAGTAGCCCTCATCATTTTCCTCAAAAATAGAGGAGGGGTAACAAAACCCTGTATCGCTTAGATAGCAGTAAAGCAGCTTATCTGCTTTTTCCTTTACCGAAAAGAGCGCAAAACCAATCGAGGGATTTTGATATGAATTATAGTTTCCTTCATAGATACCGATGACATGAGAATGATCGAGCTCGACCAAAAGCGTCGGTTCGTCAATGGCAGCGTACAGTTCAGAGTGGTTCATTCCTTTGCCGATTTTGGGCGTTTCGTAGTAGTGATCGGCAAAAAGCAGCCAGACAAATCCGTAAAGCAGGGCTGTAATCAATATCAGAGCGGCAGCCGTAATGGAAAGAACGCGTTTGAAAATACCCTTGAACGCTTCATGCGGAATGGCTTTAAATCTGCGGAGCGCAGTGAAATAACAGGGAATGCAGAGCAGGATGCCCGCAAGTGGGATGAACCCGCCTGAATAGAGAAGAACTGCCGCAATTATCAATTGCAGGGCGGGTGGTTTGGCTTTGGTGAAATGGTAGAGAAAAAATGTGGCGCTGAGAAGACCGATAGCTCCAATAGTGAGCAGTAAAAGAGAACAGAGCGCCTTAAAAGGTTTATCTGACGTACAAAAAATAAGAAAGACAGCAGAGGACAGTAGTGCCGCTAACAGCAGCAACGGAATCGCAAGAAGATAGGCGATGGAAATGCGGCTGTCTTTTGTTAAAGCGGCATATGGAGCAGCCATAGTGTCCGTGTTCCTTTCAGCGATTTCATTAAATTGATTGAGTTACTTCAAAAGGAGCGTCTATTGCGTGACGCACGGCTTCAATAGCGATCATCCGATGTGCTTCGTCTACTCCCTCCGGTGTAAAGCGAACCGAATCAATAGTCTGTCCGGTGAGTGCTTTCACAAAGGTCAGACCTGCTATATAGCGTCCGAAATCCATGCTAAGATGATAGCCGTCCCGGGTTAAATGGTCACCTGTAAAAGAAGTGCGGGCATTTTGAATGGCGGTGCCGGTAGGGATGATCAATGAGATCTCTCGGCGGGGCAGCACCTGTTCCTTTACGGTGTCTGTAATCATCCTGTACATGGTCGATTGGTCATTTTGGTATTTATAAAATTCACTGTGGGTGGAATCCTGCTGATAAGCCCATGTCATGTTCCATACCAATTTGACAGAGGGCTTCGCCAATCTTCGAACATAATCAATAAGGAAGTCCAGCTTTCCATAGGTGTCGGTTATGCCGCTGCTGCCGCTGGCCTGCTGGAGTGAAATGTAATCCCAGTCTTCCCATCGGATGGCGTCGCTTATCTTATAATCCGGTTGCGTAATCCATCCGCTTCCGGTGTGGGTACGGTATTCATAGGCGCGCCGGTCGCCTTCCGCGTTGGCGGCATGAGTATCCAGCGTACAGCCGCCGATATAAAGGTTGCCGAGTGTAATTTTCTCTATGCCGAGGCTCTTGGCAATCTCGTATACGTACTGCATACTATCGTCAGAGAAGCTGTTGCCGATGGCGAGCAGCTTCAGTTCGGTTCCTGTTTGCGGGAAAGCGGTTGAAAAGAGTTTCATATTAACCTCCAGATTTAAATATATTTATGCACAGAATGGAGTTCAGTACCAAAAATGAAGAGCGTGGTTCAGCAGAAGTACTGCGATGAAAAGGATCAGCAGGCAAAGCAGCAGGACGCCGGTGATGGCGAGCCCATTTAACACCCGCAAAGCGGCTGTAGGATGTTTCCGTCCCAAAAGGTTTATAGGAAGCGCAATAAGCGAAAAAGCGCAAAACAAGCCCAGAATCTGTAGAAATGTTTGCCCAAAGCTGCCGCCTTTCACAAGAAACTGATTTGCCAGTTCGCACCCAACCGCAATCGTCAGCGCTTCCGGTATAGAGCAGGCAAGATCGTGTTTTTCAGTTTTTCCAAAATGTTGGGAGAGAAGAAGATTCCAATAAGTACGGGTCAAGCTTGACCTACCCATCCGGTCCTTACTGATATCCTCAAAAGCTTCGCCCGCTGCTTCCGCTTTCTGAACAGCGGCGCTATAGATGTCTATGTTCAGTGTGTCGATCGTTTCTCCGGCGGCGAGAAGGGCGGTGCAAAACCGCTTGGCACCGTCGGGCGAAGCCAACTCTCCGGCATAATAGACAGCTCGCTTTTGCAGCAGATCGTGAAGCGTTGTTTTTCCTGCTTGCAGCGCTCCGATGTCTTCTACTGAAATGCCAAGCTTTCTCAGCAGTACTATCGTTTTAATGCGGGCAGTGTCATTTTCGTTGTACGAACAGTAACGGGGCCCCTTCGGACTGTTCGGGATGTCCGCCAGCAGATGACTGTCGTAATAAAAGATAACGGTGCGAGGAAGTCCTATGGCCTTTTCAAATTCAATAATATCCATTACGCTTCTGATGACTCCTTATAAAACAATTAACACAGCGCGGTATTCAAGGCGGAAATCAGAGCTGACAGCACTTGGAGTTTGATTGGGGGCAGGTCTTTTATGAAGAAAATACCCAACATGGAGAAAATGCCGATTCCAATATTGTTATGTCAGCAATTGTCAGCGCATGCTCTACCGCTTTTTATATCGTTATGCTTAGGGGGATAGTATTTCTGACAGTTGTTCCATGGTCTGCCTCCGGTCTATTCTGAAGCAATCCTTTTACTCATAGCTTCAGGCGGCGCTTCGATCAATGCTCATTTAACCTCCGGGCGTTTGATATTCATAGGACGCTCTTTGGGAGCGTTTCAGGTTATCTTTTATTATAGCAGGTTAAATGGCTTCTGTCAACTTTTGTCAAATTTAGTGATAATAAAAATAAAAAATATGAATAACCCTATTGACATTGGCAAATGAATGTGCTATAATTCCTATAAACATACAGGAATGATATGATTTAAATTGAGAGGAGTTATTATAATGGGCATTTATAAATCTGTAACGGAACTGGTGGGGCATACCCCGCTGTTAGAGCTGACTCAATACGAGAAGGCAAATGATCTGACGGCAACAATTTTAGCGAAGCTGGAATATTTTAATCCAGCCGGCTCTGTCAAGGACAGAATCGCGAAGGAGATGATCGAGCATGCGGAGGCAACCGGTAAGCTGAAGCCGGGCGCAACCCTGATCGAGCCGACTTCCGGCAATACCGGTATTGGATTAGCCGCTGTGGCCGCCGCTAAGGGCTATCGCCTGATCATCACTATGCCTGAAACCATGTCGGTGGAACGGCGGAAGCTGATGAAGGCTTATGGCGCTGAGTTGGTGCTGACTGAGGGGGCTAAGGGCATGAAGGGCGCTATCGCCAAAGCCAATGAGCTGGCTGCTGAAATTCCCAATTCATTTATCCCCGGTCAATTTGTGAATCCCGCGAATCCAGCGGCACATAAAAAGACTACCGGACCCGAAATTTGGGAGGATACGGAAGGAAAAGTGGACATTTTTGTGGCAGGTGTAGGTACTGGCGGGACCATTTCCGGTGTAGGCGAATATCTGAAAGAAAAGAATCCCGGTGTGAAGGTTGTAGCAGTGGAGCCCGCTACCTCTGCCGTTTTATCTACCGGCGTGGCGGGATCACATAAGATTCAGGGTATCGGCGCGGGCTTTGTTCCCGATACGCTGAATACGGAAATTTATGATGAAATTATTCCGGTAGAAAATGAGGCGGCTTTTGAAACCGGCCGCGCGATTGCCAAAATAGAGGGCGTGCTGGTGGGCATTTCCTCCGGCGCCGCGCTCTGGGCGGCTACCGAGCTGGCAAAGCGTCCGGAAAATAAAGGCAAAACTATTGTAGTGGTACTGCCTGATACCGGTGACCGTTACTTGTCTACTACGTTGTTTGAGGGTTAAGCCGGTCAGCACGCAAAGGAGTTCATGAATCGAAAAGCATTGATTGCCATGAGCGGCGGGGTAGACAGCTCAGTTGCCGCCGCCCTCATGTGCGAGGCAGGATATGACTGCATTGGCGTTACTATGCGGCTTTACGACGGGGATACGCAGACCTTTCCGGAGGAGAACGGATTGGTTCGAAAGACCTGCTGCTCGCTGTCTGACAGTGAGGATGCCCGCAGTGTTGCCCGAAGGTTAGGCATACGCTATTATGTGTTCAATTTTACAAAGGATTTTGGAACACGTGTGATTGACCGCTTTGTGCGGGCGTATCAAGCGGGGCTTACGCCTAATCCTTGCATTGATTGCAATCGCTATATGAAGTTTGAAAAGCTTTACGGTCGCGCGAGAGAACTGGGCTGCGATATGATTGTGACCGGACACTATGCCCGAACCGCTTATGATCCCGTATCCGGCCGCTGGCAGCTTTTGAAAGGATTGAACCAGGCAAAAGATCAAAGCTATGTGCTCTGTTTTATGACGCAGGCACAGCTTGCGCATACCTGTTTCCCTTTGGGCGAAATGAAGGATAAGGCTGAGGTACGGTCGATTGCCGACCGGTACGGCTTCGTCAACGCCGGAAAGCGGGACAGTCAGGACATCTGCTTTGTACCGAACGGTAAATATGCCGACTTTATTGAAAGCTATACCGGAACAGCTTCTGCCGACGGCGATTTTGTGGATACCGAAGGAAATGTGCTGGGCAGACACAAAGGCATCATCCGCTATACGGTAGGACAGCACAAAAGGCTGGGACTGTCTACTGAAGTGCCGCTTTACGTCTGTCAAAAGTGTCCGTCACAGAATACAGTGGTGCTGACTGAGGAAGCGGGACTGTATTCTGACCGGCTGTTTGCCGGTGATTTTAACTGGATTTCGGTGGAAGCGCCCAAGGCGCCTATCCGCGCGGCGGTAAAGCTTCGCTATCATGCAAAGGAAGCGGACGCTTGGGCGGAGGTGCTGCCAGACGGACGAGTAAAAATTATTTTTGATCAGCCCCAACGGGCGATAACGCCCGGCCAGGCGGTTGTTCTCTATGACGGAGAGATTGTGCTGGGCGGAGGCACTATTTTGAGCCGGTAGGATTGATGAAGTAAAGTTTCGTGATTAAAAAGTTTTCAAACCTATTGACAAACTATGAAATCGGTGCTATAATAGCGCTAATAATCATTCTGGTGAGAGGAAAAGCATCATGAAAAAGCTGAACAAGGTTATGTCTATGATGGAAATGTGCATGTGTATCATGTGCATGCTTTGTTATGCTCATTTTTCCGATGCGCTTTCTGTCATACGAATGAGATGCCGTACCGCTTAAGTGCCGTCCGGCAGAAATCAATTGTTAAAGCAGAGGATAGCTTCATCGGAAGCTATCCTCTTTTTGATTGAAAGGAGTTCAATATGGACATCCCCTACCTGATAAGGCGGATCAATCTGCTGCACAGGCGAATGTGCGGACAGCTTTCAGAAACCGATTAAAGTTTGAAAATACCGGGTAATTTATCGCAATTATAAATAAAAACGAATAGAGAGGGCAATGCCCCAAAAACAGAAGCTTTTTAAGGAGATTTATTGAAATGAAAAAGATTATTTCGCTGATTCTGACCGCCGTTCTGACCCTGACTGGTCTGACCGCTTTTACCGCCTGCTCGGATGATTCCATTACTATCGCGATTCCCAATGATACCACCAATGAGGCAAGGGCGCTGCTGCTGCTTCAGGATAAGGGCTACATTACCCTGAAGGAGGGAGCAGGCATTACCGCAACTGTTCGGGATATTGAGGAAAATCCTTATAACATTACCTTTAAGGAAGTGGAAGCGGCGCAATTGCCGAATGTTCTTCAGGATGTGGATTATGCGGTTATCAATTCCAATTATGCTATTGCGGCGGGACTGAATCCTGTGAAAGACGCACTGGCAATTGAAGGCTCATCCTCCGTTTACAGCAACATTTTGGCGGTAAAGGAAGGCAATGAAGCCACTGATAAAATCCAGGCACTGAAGGCAGCGCTGGAAAGCAAGCAGGTAGCCGATTACATTGCTGATCAGTACAGCGGCGCTGTGGTCAGCGTGGTTGAGAATCCCGGAAGCGGTTATAACGATTCAATTGATTACGAGGCGCTCTCAGGGAGCACGATTACAGTGGCGGCTTCGCCTACGCCGCATGCTGAAATCCTGAAAATTGCTAAGGAGATTCTCGCCGCAAAGAATATTACACTGGATATCAAGGAATTTACTGACTATATTCAGCCCAATAATGTGGTAGAAGCAGGCGATTTGGATGCCAATTATTTTCAGCACACCCCCTATTTGGACGATTTTAATTTGTCAAACGGTACGCATATCGTGGCGGTTGCTTCAATTCATGTAGAGCCGATCGGTCTGTATGGCGGAAAGCAGAACAGTCTGGACGCGATCAAAAAGTGATTTTATAGATTTTTCCCGCCTTCTTTCGAGGAGGCGGGACAGAGTGTTTTATTTAAGCCCGACTGTCATTGATCGGGATAATATAAACGAGGTTGAATTTTAAATTTTTGTGGGAAATAAAGTAAACCCAATCAAAAACGGAGATAAATTTATGATCGAACTCAGGCATGTATCCAAAACATTTCAGACAGAGGACGGGCAGGTGGATGCCTTAAGAGATGTGTCCCTTTCCGTGCGGGGCGGGGATATTTATGGGATTATCGGCATGAGCGGCGCTGGGAAAAGTACGCTGGTGCGATGTATCAATTTGCTGGAGATACCTACTGCCGGACAGGTCCTTGTGGACGGTATTGATATAGGTACGCTTCCCGAAAAGCGGCTCCGAGCGGTGCGGCGAAATGTGACCATGATCTTTCAGGGCTTTAATCTGCTTATGCAGCGCACCTGTCTTTCCAATATTTGTTTTCCCTTGGAGCTTGCCGGTGTGAAACGGACAGAAGCAAAAAAAAGAGCGGCGGAATTGCTGAGTACGGTAGGGCTGCCCGACAAGGCAAACGCATATCCGGCGCAGCTTTCCGGTGGGCAGCAGCAGCGCATCGCCATTGCGCGCGCGCTGGCAACCAATCCGAAGGTGCTGCTTTGTGATGAGGCTACCAGTGCGCTGGACCCTCAAACCACTCATTCTATTTTACAGCTTATCAGAGAGATTAACCGAAAAACCGGTATTACGGTGATTGTCATCACCCATCAGATGAGCGTTGTTGAAGAAATTTGCAGTCGGGTGGCGATTTTGGATAACGGAAGCGTGGCGGAGGAAGGCGAAGTGAGTCAAGTGTTCTCAAAGCCTCAGTCGGCGGCTGCCAGACGGCTGGTATTTCCTACGGGCGATAGCTCTGTGCGGGATAAAGTGCTGTT
>CAZMTU010000083.1:0-11009 GCA_964569225.1 uncultured Lachnospiraceae bacterium
TCAGTAGAAAGCAGCGGAGGCGTGCGTTTTGTTTCCGCTTTTACCGGTTTAGGAGCGCCGTACTGGGATATGTATGCCAGAGGCGCCCTGCTGGGCGTAACCCGCGGAACGGGCAGGGGACATATTTGCCGCGCTGTGCTGGAGGGGATTGCTTTTCAGTCTGCGCAGCTGATATTTGAAATGGAAAGGGCTTCGGACTGTTCAATTTCCTGTCTCAGAGTGGACGGCGGCGTCAGTAGCAGTGATTTAATGCTGCAATTTCAGGCGGATTTACTTAAAAAAACGGTGGATCGTCCGGTAGTAACTGAATCAACGGCGCTTGGCGCTGCCATGTTAGCAGGAGTTGAAGCGAAGCTGCTTTGCATGGAATCCCTTCCCGGCATCAGGCGGTCAGATAAGTGCTTTGAACCCGATTCTGCGGTCGACTGTGCCGGACAATTTGCCGATTGGGAACGTGCTGTGAAAGCAGTCCAGGCTTTTCAAGCCAAATAAAAAAGGAAGCCCGCAGCTTAGTTGACACTGCGGACGAAGGAAAAATATGAAGGTAATTGATATTATTAAGGCAGATAAACCCTCCCTTTCTTTTGAGGTGTTTCCGCCGAAAACCAGCGACACCTTTGAGTCTGTAAAGGAAGCAACTGAGGCGATCGCTGTATTGAAGCCATCCTACATGAGTGTGACCTATGGCGCTGCCGGAAGCAATGCCGGATTTGCCGTAGAAGTGGCTGCTAATTTAAAGGAACATTACGGTGTAACACCGCTTGCGCATTTGACCTGTGTAGGCGCAACGCTTGAAACGGCAGAAAAGCGCCTTAATCAGATGAAAGTGGAAGGAATTGAGAATATTTTGGCGCTGCGGGGCGATTTGCCTGCCGGTATGGACGCTCTTTCGGGCGATTTTGCGCATGCATCCAGTCTTGTGCGCTATATCAAAGGAGCAGGTGACTTTTGCGTAGGCGGCGCATGCTATCCCGAAGGACATCCTGAATCCTCCTGTCAAAAGGAAGATATTGAAAATCTGAAGAAAAAAGTAGATGCAGGCTGTGAATTTCTTACTACTCAGATGTTTTTTGACAATAATATTCTTTACAGCTTCCTTTATAAAATTCGTGAAGCGGGCATTACTGTTCCGATTGTAGCCGGAATTATGCCGGTAACTAATGCTAAGCAGATCGTTCGCTCCTGCGCGCTGTCCGGAACTTATCTTCCTCAACGCTTTAAACAGATTGTCGATCGTTACGGTGATAATCCCAAGGCAATGAAGCAGGCTGGAATTGCTTACGCTACTGAGCAAATCATAGATCTGTATGCGAACGGTATCAATGCAGTGCATGTATATTCGATGAATAAACCGGATGTGGCGGCACAGATTCAGGCAAATCTGTCTGAAATTCTGAAATGATTGAGGTCCATGTGGAAAATCTCCCGATTAGCGATGTCAATCGCCGGGAGATTTATCGGTATTTGGGTTATCGAGCCGCGCTGCCTGAACCTAACATATGTGAGATGTGTGAGCAAGCGGTCGGATGGTTTGAACAAAATTGTATGTTCCGAGCTGTTTGGGCAAGAGTTGTTTTAAAAAATCGCACAGATTACGGCTGCGGCGTTATTAACAGTCGTTCGCTGGAACGGAATTTGGAACGCTGTCATGAAGTTTTTCTGTTTGCGGGGACGATTGGATTGGAAGCAGATCGGAAAATTAAACGAGAAGAAGTAAATTCAGAGACGGCAGGCGTTATTACGGATGCGGCCGCCTCTGCCGCAGTGGAAGCAGGCTGTAACCTGTTGAATGCTCGGCTGGGAGAACTATCTGAAAAAGAAGGAAATTTTTTGAGACCGCGCTTTTCTCCTGGCTATGGTGATTTTCCAATAGACTATCAAAAAGGGCTTTTAGCGCTGCTTTCCGCGAGTAAGCACATTGGCATCACCCTGACACCGTCTGTTCTGATGCTGCCTACCAAATCAGTCAGTGCGCTGATCGGGATTTCACCAACGCCGGCTGCATGCAAAAACGGCTGTTTGAATTGCGAGAAAACAGATTGCCCTTATCGGAACTGATCCGTTCAAGACTGAACGGCGTGAAAATATAATCCTCAAAAACAACGCGTTTTTTCACGTCCGAATGGAATCCTAAAATAAGTCTGTTATGCTGGTGCAGGTGAATTTCATAACGGTTTATACCGCGCTTTGCGCATGTTTTACATTGATGTCGCACTTGTGCCGCGCCTATGCGTCTGTATAGCGGCAGAATGGAGATTATTATGACAATTCGTGAAAAACTGAAACAAGGTTTTTTATTTATGGATGGCGGAATGGGCAGTATGCTTCAGAGTGCCGGTTTGGAGGTCGGAGAATTACCCGAACGATGGAATTTGACACATCCCGATATTCTGACTGAAATTCATAAAGCATATTATAGGGCAGGCGCAGATGTAATTTCCACCAACACCTTTGGCGCAAATGCGCTGAAATTTGGAGAATCAGGGGATTTTTCTCTTTCTCGTGTGATTGAGGCGGGCGTTAGCTGCGCGCTTGCGGCTAAAGCGGAATGCGAAACGACCGACCGACCGCTTTATGTGGCATTGGACGTAGGACCGTGCGGTAAACTGTTAAAGCCTTTTGGTACACTCGATTTTGAAGACGCGGTTAATTTGTTTAAGAAAACCATTGAAATCGGCGCTCATGCAGGAGTTGATCTCATTATAATTGAAACAATGAACGATTCCTATGAGACAAAGGCAGCGGTGCTTGCCGCCAAGGAAGCATGTGAGCTACCGCTGTTTGTGAGCAATGTATATGATGGGGACGCAAAGCTGATGACCGGTGCTTCTCCAGAAGCTATGACCGCACTGTTAGAAGGACTGCGGGTAGACGCATTAGGAATGAATTGTTCACTGGGACCGGAGCAGATGGAGGGAATCTTTCCTCGTATGGCGAAGGCAGCTTCACTGCCTTTATTGATAATGCCTAATGCGGGACTTCCTAAATTAGAAGGAAACCGGACGGTTTATGATGTAACGCCAGAGGATTTTGCCCGGTCAATGGCGCATATTGCAAGAATGGGTGCCCGCATTTTAGGCGGCTGCTGCGGAACGACACCCGCTCATATTGAAGCGATGGTGCAGGCGATCAAATCGCTGGCACCGCTGCCGCTGTCCAAAAAACACCGAACGGTGATCTCGTCCTGTACTCATGCGGTTGAGTTTGAGCAGTCGCCTATCCTGATTGGAGAGCGGATTAATCCTACCGGAAAATCAAGGCTGAAAGCAGCACTTCGGGAACGGGATCTTTCCTATATTCTCAGAGAAGCCACCGGACAACAAGAAAGCGGTGCCCATGTGCTGGATATCAACGTAGGTTTGCCCGGTATTGATGAAGCGGGAATGATGGAGGAAGTGATCGCACAGGTGCAGGGAATCTGCGATCTTCCGCTCCAAATTGATACCGCGCTGCCATCCGCTATGGAAAAGGGACTTCGCGTTTATAACGGAAAACCGTTGGTTAATTCAGTCAATGGAAAAAAAGAGGTTATGGACGCTATTTTTCCGCTGGTGAAAAAATACGGCGGTACGGTGATCGGCTTGACGCTGGATGAAGACGGCATTCCGGACAGTGCCGAAGCGCGGATTGCGATCGCGCGGCGGATCATCGATCGGGCGGCAGAATACGGTATCCCGCAGGAGGACATCATTATTGATCCGCTGGCGCTGACCATTTCAGCCGATTCAACGGCGGCACTGGTAACATTGGATACCATTGAGGCGCTTCACGCCGAGAATATTAGAACATCGCTTGGTCTGTCTAATATATCTTTTGGGCTGCCGCACAGAGATACAGTGAATTCCACTTTTTTTGCCTTGGCGTTGGAACGTGGACTGTCTGCGGCGATTATGAATCCCTACTCTAAGCCCATGATGAATACCTATTATGCCTATCGGGCGCTGCATCATTTGGACGAAAACTGCGCAGAGTATATTGCTAAATCAGTGGAGATTTCCGCACAGAGCGCTGCGGGAATATCCGCCCCGTCGCCGCAAGCTGTTACCGGTACACTTGAAGGAACAAATGCTTTACAAAACGCTATTTGCAAGGGATTGAGAGAAGATACCGCTCGGTTAACCAAAGAAGCGCTCATTACTAAAGCGCCGCTGGAAGTAATTAATGAGGAAATTATTCCGGCACTCGATATTGTAGGGCGAGGCTTTGAAGCCAAAACGCTCTATCTGCCTCAACTGCTCATGAGCGCTGAAGCGGCTCAGGCAGCTTTTGAAGAGGTTCGGGCAGCCATGCCTGTCGGCGAGGGAACTAAGAAGTATACTATTGTCATTGCCACTGTTCACGGAGATATTCATGATATCGGTAAAAATATCGTTAAAACCCTGCTTGAAAACTACGGTTTTCACGTAATCGATTTGGGACGGGATGTGCCGCCGCAGAAAGTTGTGGATGCGGCGCTGACCTATCATGCCCGTATGGCAGCGCTTTCCGCTTTGATGACCACTACGCTGCCGGCTATGGAGGAAACGATCAAGCTGCTTCGGGCAGCTATGCCGGAATGTAAAATTGCCGTAGGAGGAGCGGTATTGACACAATCCTATGCTGACCAAATGGGGGCGGATTTCTACGGCAAAGACGCTATGGAAACTGTTCGCTATGCAGAAAGCCTTCTATGACTGATCGGCAGTATGAAAAATGGTCGGCGCCTTTTCGGCGGTTTAAATACGGAAAAAAATTGCTGCGCGGGATTAACGGAGCCTGCTCAGCTTCGGTGTTCATTTCATATCCCTGTTTCTTGCTGCTCCGACTGATAGCGCAGGATAAACGGCTGTTTTATTGGATTATAGTGCCGGCGATTTCCTTTGGATTAGTTTCGCTGATGCGGATAGTACTGAATTTTCCGCGTCCTTATGAAAAACTGTCAATTGATCCACTGATTGCGAAGAAAACAAAAGGAAAATCCTTTCCCAGCCGCCATGCTTTTTCCTCTTTTATGATTGCATTAACAGTCGTTTGGGTTTATCCGTTTTGGGGCGGTTGCCTGATTGTAATCGCTTTGCTGCAAGCTTTATGCCGTATCTTGGGAGGCGTACATTTTCCTGTTGATGTACTGGCGGGTATCGGCTGTGCGCTTTTGGCATCACTGATTTATTTGGTTTAATTTTTTAGTAAAAATTAAACCTTAATCCCGTAAAACCATTTGAAAAACAGTTTATATTGGGCAGCGTTTTAAAGAAATGTGTTTGTGGTATGTCTTAAAGGACGACGGCAAGTTGGTGCCGCCGTCCTTTGATATTTATTTGAAATTTTGGTAGATTGGTGTGAAATTCATTTTGAAAGATGACAGTATAGAATCAGTCAGTTTGGGTGATACTGTAAAGCAGAAATGCATCGTCAGATGTCATCGAATTGCTTGAAAGGAAGCATAAACAATGAGTGAATTTGAGTATACAATTACCGATCAGCTGGGAATTCATGCGCGTCCGGCAGGTATTTTAGTAAGTGAAGCCAAAAAATTCAGCAGCAGCATTGCCATCAGTTCCGGCGGTCAAACCGCAGATGCCAAACGAATTTTCGCATTGATGGGACTTGGTGTTAAATGCGGTCAAACTGTTCGGGTAATTTGTGAAGGAAAAGATGAAGAGGAAGCCGCGGCAGCTATGAAACAGATGTTGGAACAGAATTTTTGATTGTTTCTGTCAAAAGCGTTTTAGAAAGGGGCAGTCAATGAAATGAAGAATTATCGGGGAAAAAGCGTGTGCCGAGGAATTACCGTCGGCGAACTTCTTTGCCGGTTTCACAGTAACCGTAAAATACCTACAGATCAGGGACATTGCCCTGAAATTGAAAGAGAAAGATTTCTCAAGGCTAAAAATCAGGCAATAGAAGAGCTTCGAGGATACTGTGAAAAAAACAAAGAAACAGCGGGAGAGGAACAAGCCGCTATTTTTTCTATGCATTTAATTATGCTGGAGGATGATGAACTGGAGGAGCTTGCAAATCAATTTATAGAAAAGGGCTACACGGCAGAATATGCGGCGGACCAGGCGGGCAGACTGCTTTCCGAGCGGTTGGCGGCGATGAACGATGATTACATGCGCGCACGGGCAGCCGACGCACTGGATATAAGTGGGCGAATCTGCGCGCAACTGATCGGCGAAAATAACGCGTTGCCAGTTTTTTCAGAGCCGGTTATTTTGGTATCCGATGACCTGTCCCCAAGTGAAGTAGTAAGATTAGATCGAAAAAAAATTTTAGCGCTGGTCTTGACTGAGGGTTCAGAAAGTGCTCATATGGCCATTTTGGTACGCACTATGGGAATTCCAACCATTATTCAAACTAAAATAGGGGCAGAGGATCTGAAAGACGGTACTATAGCGGTGGTTGACGCCAATGAGGGCATATTTACTATACTTCCGGATGAAATAACGCTCAATAATTACCGCAGTCAAATTGAGGAAGAAAGAAAAGCCAAGAACGCTCAGCAGACATGGATCGGAAAACCAAATCGATCAAAAGACGGAAAAGATATCAAGCTATATTGCAATATCGGCAACAGCAGCGAAACTGAATTAGTATTAGAGAATGATGGCGGCGGAATAGGACTTTACCGAAGCGAATTTCTTTATTTGGAAGCTTCTGATTATCCCTCTGAGGAAACTCAGTTTCAGGAATATAAAAAACTTGTTCAAAAAATGGCTGGAAAACCGGTGATTATCCGTACAATGGACGTAGGTGCAGATAAACAGGCGGCATATTTTCATTTGGAAAATGAGAACAATCCGGCAATGGGGTATCGATCGATTCGGATATGCAGGGACAGACCGGAAATTCTAAGCTGCCAGCTTAGGGCAATCTATCGTGCCTCGGTATATGGCACGCTTTTAATTATGGTTCCCATGATTATCAGCGTGGAAGAAATCAAATGGGTAAAAAAGCTTGCTGCGGAAGTAAGAAACGCGCTTCAAGAAGAAGGAATTCCGTTTTATGAGCATGTCCCAATTGGAATTATGGTAGAAACGCCCGCGGCGGCGATCCTCAGCGATCGGCTGGCTGAAGAAGTGGATTTTTTTTCAATCGGAACCAACGACCTGACTCAATACGCCCTTGCGGTGGATCGGCAAAATGATCTGGTCGCCGATTTATACGATCCTAAACATCCAGCATTGCTTCGTTTGATCGCATGGGTGGTTCAATCCGCTCATGAGAAGGGCAAGTGGGTTGGTATCTGCGGCGAACTTGCGAGAGATCCGAAGCTGATAGCTTTTTTCTTAGCGATCGGAGTAGATGAATTGTCTGTCTCACCGCCCTATGTACTGCCGATTCGTCAGCAAATCGCTGAAATCAACGCTTCCACAGTAGATGTAGACGTTTTTTTGCATAAAAAAAACTCCGAACAGGATTAAGTTTGGAGAATGCCGTCAGAATCGGATTGATCCGGCTTGTCTGACGGCTTTTTTGCACTTTTCAATGATTTCCTCATAGCTGCCCGGAATGATTTCCGAACAGGTACAGGCAATAACGTCAGGCAGAGCAAGGTATGCCGAGATGCGGTCAATAGGAATGCTGTCCGCAACAAACGGGAGATGGGGAAATGAATTTTTTAATGCGGAAATGAGCGCAAGACCGCCAAAGGTTTCAGGTGAAAAAATACCGGCCGCCTTATTTTTTCCATTTTGCACTATTAACAGCTCTGTCGGGGTTAGACAAATGGGCAGATAAAAGGAATCCCTTTCTTTACAAAGTCTGTTTATTTCTTCAGAGAAACCGGGAGTTGAAATGATGCGCGCGCCGCTTTGAATAGCGCGATTAGCTTCAGCGGAGGTATATACATCCCAAGCACCGAGAATCAGATCGGGAAAAAGTCGACAGCCTTGACGGAGAACGTCGTATGCGGCGTCTGTACGCAGTGAAATGGCAGCTGCAGTGATGCCTCCGCTGCAAAGAGCAGCCAACAGCGGAGGGGCTTCCTCAGCATGAGTTAAGCGGAGGGTTGGAATGATTCGTGCATCGGCTATTAAATCGAACAGTTCCATATTAAATCCTTTCAAGCGAAAATCAATCGAAAAAATCAGACAAGCAGATAACTAATTATAAACTGCCTGTAAAAAAAAGTCAAGCTGTAAAAGCGGGAAAAATTTTGAAAAAGGTCAATGAAAGCTTGTCTTTGACACTAAATTATGCTATAATATAAATAACCATTCAAAATAAATTCAGGACGGTTTATTGAAAAGCCGTTGTTGGAAACAGTTTGGATTATGCTTCATTAAGGAAAGGTACATATGCAGAATCAGTCAGAACTTATAGCCCGCTTTACAAAGGCAAAGCAGGCACTTTTTGATAAGCTTTACTCGTTTTTAAATGAGAAACAGCGGAAGTCGGTTTATTCCGTCAAAGGACCGCTGCTTATTTTGGCAGGCGCCGGCAGCGGAAAAACTACCGTTTTAGTCCAACGGATCGCTTTTATCATTCGTTACGGAGATGCTTATTTTGAGAATCCTGAGGAGATCACCGAGGCGGACGCGGTTCGCCTGGAAAGGGCGATCGAGCTTTCCGATGAAGAAATTGCTGCACTGTTAGAGCAATACGCGGTATATCCCTGTCCCGCTTGGGCGATTCTTTCCATTACCTTCACTAATAAGGCCGCGAATGAGATGAAGGAACGTCTGCTGAAGGTAGTTGGAACTGGCAGAGGCGCTGAAGAGATTTGGGCGGGGACCTTTCACTCAACCTGCGTTCGAATTCTGCGCCGATTTGGCGAATCGGTAGGACTCACCCGTAATTTTACCATTTATGATACCGATGACAGCAAAAAGTTGGTATCCAACATCCTGAAGGAACTAAATATAGATGAAAAGCTTCTGCCTGCAAAGACGGTACTGAATCTGATCAATAAGGCAAAGGATAAGCTGCTGACGCCTGATGAGTTTAAGGATCAGGCTTCTAAGGATTTCCGCCTGGGACAGGTCGCAAAGGTTTATGAAGCATATCAAAAGCGTATGCTGGAAGCAAATGCAGTAGATTTTGACGATATTATTGTTAAAACAGTGGAATTGCTCTCCATTGACAGGGAAGCAAGGGAATACTGTCAAAAACGGTTTCGCTATGTATGTGTGGACGAATATCAGGACACTAACCATGCCCAATTTGTGCTGGCGACGCTGCTTTCAGGCGGGCATCGGAATCTGATGGTTGTGGGTGATGATGATCAGTCCATTTACCGGTTCCGTGGCGCAACCATTGAAAATATTTTGAGCTTTGACAAGTCCTTTCCAGACGCTAAAGTGATTAAATTGGAGCAGAATTATCGCTCAACGCAGGTGATTCTGGATGCCGCTAACGCCGTGATTGCAAATAATGTCGGACGCAAGGGTAAGGAACTATGGACTTCCAAAAAAGAGGGCAAGCCTATTGTTCTTCGGAAACTGGGCAACCAGAATGAGGAAGCCGTTTATATTTCCGAGAAAATCCAACAGCTTTGCCGGAAGGAAAACAAACGTTTCAGCGATTTTGTAGTATTATATCGGATGAATGCTCAATCTAACGCAATTGAGAAGGTTTTTTCGAGAAGCGGGATTTCTTACCGTGTCATAGGCGGTACCCGATTCTATGACCGGAAAGAAATCAAGGATATTATGGCCTATCTTTGCCTGATAAACAACCCGTCAGACAATATGCGGCTGCTTAGGATCATCAATGAGCCGAAACGAAAAATAGGCAACACTACACTGAACGCGATCTCTGAAATTGCAGCGGCTGAGGGTTGTGCCATGTTTGATATAATCGCGAATGCTGAGCGCTATACCGCGCTTTCAAAATCGGCGCCTAATTTAGCGTCCTTCGCTGCTCTGATCTGTCAGCTTCAGGAAATAGCCGCTAAAGAGCCGCTGCATGTGCTGTTTGAGAAAACCATTGAGTTGTCCGGTTATCAGAATATGCTGCTTGCGATGGGAATTACGGAGCTTGAACGGTTGGAAAATATTAAAGAACTGGTATCTAATGCCATCGAGTATGAAAATTCCAATGAAAATGCGACGTTAGAGGGCTTTTTAGAGGAAGTCGCATTGGTTTCAGACGTAGACAATTACGACAAAGAGGCGGATGCGGTTGTATTGATGACCATCCACAGCGCAAAAGGATTGGAATTTCCTGTGGTTTTTGTGGCGGGCTTTGAAAACGGTATTTTTCCGGGAATTCAATCTATGTCTGATCCAAGCGAGCTGGAGGAAGAACGTCGGCTTGCTTATGTGGCGATTACCCGTGCTAAGGAACAGCTTTTTCTAACACATGCCAGAGAGCGAATGCTTTTCGGCAGAACACAGTATAATCCGATTTCCAGATTTGCGGAGGAGATTCCGCAGAATTTAGTGGAAACGGTAACAGAAGTGAAAAAAGACAGCAATTTTGAAATGCCTGTCTATGAAAAGCGAGTAAATGCCGTAAAAGAAACTACGATATTTGATGTAAAGCCGCAGAAAACTGAGGTTGGACAGTTTGGACCGGGAGATCGGGTGATTCATTCCGCTTTCGGGAAGGGAGAGGTACTGTCTGCACGTCCTATGGGGAATGATGTGCTTTACGAGGTTGCATTTGATACAGTTGGAACGAAAAAACTTATGGGGCTATATGCCAAGCTAAAAAAAGCGGACGGGGAATGAGCTTACCATCATTTCTAATGCAATAAACCGATTGAGGCATTTGCAATGCAATTGCCCCAATCGGTTTATTCGTTTGCTGCGGGTAAAAAATCGGCAATGGCTATGATTTATGCCAATACTACTTTTACTGTAGCAAGAGCTTTGGGAGAAAGTGTTCCGCTGACTTTGTTTTCACTGATAATCAGCGATGTATCGGCGATTCGATCCAGATAGTCCACAAATGCGGCCGATTCAACCTGATTATTAAAGGCAAAGGAAAAGGGAGCCGGGGTATCGGAAAGCGAATAAAGCCGAATCAGCAATCCGTCACCAACGTCTGTGTAACTGAGAGATGAAAGAACGATGCCATCAGCG
>CAZMTU010000084.1:0-10859 GCA_964569225.1 uncultured Lachnospiraceae bacterium
TCAGCAGTGCCTTCGCCGCTTCCGTCCGGTCGGTATAGAGAACGCCTTCTACCGTCATTTCAAATTGACCGTCCGGCAGGGTGTGTTCCTTTGCTGCGGCGATGTCCGCTGTAAATCCATTGATCCGCTGCCGCAGCTTGGCTTCTTCCTCCGGGTAACGGCGAAGCGCGGCTTCTAAGTCCCGTCTGCCGTAGAGGTAGTTTTGCTTCAGCAGCCGCAGGCGCTGCACTTCATTTTCAAGGTCTACCCGCTCTTTGACGGTGGGATCGCCCAGCGCCAGCGCCTTGATCTCGGCATAGGAGAGCGCAGCTTCGTCCACGTCGGCAGCGGTTCGCGCGGGCGTTTTGGAGGTCATAATTTGTGAAATAAAGCGCTGCTTGCTTTCCAGCGTCTGGTACATATAAGCGTCGAAGGTTTCGGCAGTGATGTAGCGGTAGATATGTACCTTGGGGTTGGCATTGCCCCGCCGTATGATGCGCCCCTCCCGCTGATTCAGATCGGAAGGCCGCCAAGGTGCATCCAAATGATGCTCGGCGATAAGCCGATCCTGCACATTGGTGCCCGCCCCCATTTTTTCGGTAGAGCCTATCAGTACCCGGACTGAGCCGCTTCGAACCTTTTCAAAGAGGGCGGCTTTCTGTGCTTCGGTATTAGCGTCATGAATATAAGCGATCTCATCGGCGGGAATGCCCTTGTCGGTCAGCTTGCGCTTCAGATCGTCATAGACGTTAAAGCCCTCGCCGGCAGGGGTGGACAGATCGCAGAATACCAGCTGCGCGGAACAGTCGGCGGCAGTATTCTGCCAAATTTCGTATATTCGTTTGGCGCAGCGATTTACCTTACTGTCCGGCTGATCGGGCAGCAGGGGATCGAACAGCCGCTGATCCAGCGCCAGCTTGCGTCCTTCCCCGGTGATCTTTAACATATTGTCCTGTCTGGGATTTACCTTGCCGGCGTGGATCAGTTCCGCCCGCTTAGCGAAGGCTTTAACGATCTCCTTTTGAATGGGGGTAGGCGGGATTTCTTCAGTGTGGTATTCTGCCTCCGGTACCGGCAGCTTCAGCATATCCGCTGTCTGCACATCGGCAAACTGCGCGAACATTGCCCGCAATTCGGGAATGTTGTAAAACCGTGCAAAGCGTGTTCGGGGACGGTAGCTTCTGCCATCGGGGGACAGCTCATTTTGAACTACCGTTTCCCCAAAGGTGGACGCCCAAGCGTCAAACATAGTCAGATTTTTTTCTTTCAGCGCACCGAAGCCAAGGTAACGCTGTATAGTGAACATTTCGGTAACGCTGTTGGAAATAGGGGTGCCGGTAGCGAATATGATCCCTTTGCCGCCTGTCTTTTCGTCCAGCCAACGGCATTTCATGTAAAGGTCGCTGGCTTTTTGAGACGCGGAGGTAGAAATGCCGGCTACATTGCTCATCTTAGTTACTGTCATGAGATTTTTGAAGGCGTGCGCTTCGTCTACGAAGAGCCGATCAACGCCCAGTTCTTCAAAGGTAATGGTATCGTCCTTCTTTTCACGGGCGGCAAGATCTTCCAGCTGCTTGTTCAGGCGTTTTTGCAGCTGAACAAGATTTTTAACCGAAAAAGATCGCTCTCCTTTTTTTGCCCGCAGTTCGGAAAGTCCCTGTGTAATCTCATCTATTTCCCGCTCGATCATCCGTGCCTGATATTCTACGCTCATGGGGATTTTTTGGAACTGAGAATGTCCGATGATCACGGCGTCCCAGTTACCGGTAGCAATCTGAGCGCACAGCCGTTTGCGATTGGCTGCCTCAAAATCTGATTTGGAGGTCACTAAGATATTGGCAGCCGGATAAAGCTTGAGAAACTCTCTGCCCATCTGCTCGGTGAGATGATTGGGGACCACCATCAGGGATTTAGCGCAAAGCCCCAGCCGTTTACTCTCCATGGCGGCGGCAGCCATTTCATAGCTTTTCCCCGCGCCGACTACATGAGCAAGAAGCGTATTTCCTCCGTAGAGGATACGGGCAACGGCGTTCTGCTGGTGAGGAAGCAGCCTGATTTCGCTGTTCATGCCTTTAAAGCTCAGATGACTGCCGTCATATTCACGCAAACGCAGAGAATTAAACTGTTCATTGTACAGCTTACAAAGGCGCTTGCTTCGGGCGGGATCCTTCCATATCCAGCCAGTGAAGGCTTCCTTAATGGCGTCCTGCTTCGCCATCGCCAGCACGGTTTGAGCCTGATTGATTACCGATTTGGGTTTTCCGTTATGGTCCCGAAATGTGTCGTATACCTTTGTATGCCGCTGATTTAAGCAGTCCTCCAGCATTTCAGCGGCACTGATTCGGCGGGTGCCGTAGGCTTCACGCGCTTTTACGCCGGTTGAAACGGCGTTTTTGTTGGTGATCTGATAGGAAGCGGTGTAGGCGTCGTATTCTACTTCGGCACGGCTTCGGGCATAAAAGGGGACCTCCAGCAGATCAATAAGAAAATCCTTGTAAATATCCGCCGGCACCCATGTGGCGCCCAGCCGAATTGTGATTTCATCCGGAGTCAGGTCAACCGGCTGTACATTGGTGAGAGCGGATACGTTAGGTTCCGCCAGATATTTTCGGTCGATGGGCAGTGCGGCATATACGGCTTCCACCATACGCAGCTTCTGCCGCACATTGCCGGAAAGATATTCGGAGGCGCTGATCAAAGGGAAGCGGCTCAGATCAGCGATATTCGGTAATGTTTCCCCGCAGCGGATGTCCCGAAAGATCTGTCCCTGAAGGGCGCTTTCCAATTCATCGGCTGTTTTACCGGTAAGAGCGGTCATATAATCCATATCCACATATCCCTTTTCGCTAAGAGAAAGCGTCAGGGCTTCTTCAGGCGTGTCCGCGTGAGTGACCGGTGTATGGGGCTTGAGGGTGCGTCCCCGAAAGAGCGCCGCTTTTTCTTTCAGTACACCCTTGTCATCTACGATTTCCAGCGACAGCAGCAGGGGAGCGCCGCTGTCCTCCCGAAAGGAGATTCGGTTGGTACGGCTTGTAAGCAGTCCGTACTTGGAAACAAAGCTGTCGTAGAGGTCATTCAGTTTTTCCTGTGCCGTTCGGATGGTTTCATCGGGGGCGTCCTCTAATTGAAGATCTATCACTTTTCGGGTCTGATCCCGAATGCCGATCATGCCTTTGATCCGCTGAGCGGCGCTTTCACTGAACTTGCAATGCCGAAAATCCTGATTATCTCTAAAATAGATCTCACCGTTTGCTGCGACAATAAAAGAATAGCTACGGACTTCATCAGGGGAGGGAAGCAGATCGGCAGGCGTGTCGGCGGCTTCGGTGGGCAGCCCGTCCACCGTCTCCGGCAGGGGTAGGGCGGGCTGAATCTGACTGACCGCTTCGGTCAGCAGGCGGTCAAGATCGTCGCCCTCACGGCTGACGCAGGCGACTTCGGGACCGTACCGTCCGCTGACCGCCTTTAATTCACCCATCACCATTTTGGGGTGAGTGACAAAATAGCGGTTGACAGGCAGACCGCATTTGGCGGTGTCCAGCCCCAGCCATTCGGGCGTACTGTCAGAGGGATGTGCCTTTTTTTGCAGAAACAGAATGTCTGCCGTGATTCGTCGTGTGCCCGCAGCGGCTTTAAAGGTGCTTACGGGCAGACGGACGGCGCCCAACAGCTCGGCACGCTCTGCAATGTAACGGCGAACGGCATCGCCTTTTTTGTCCATGGTATACATGGAGGTGACAAAGGCGACAAAACCCCCCGCTTTGACTTTGTCCAGCGCTTTGGCGAAGAAATAATCGTGGATAGCGAAATGCAGACGGTTGTATCGGCTGTCAGATACGCCGAAATCGCCGAAGGGGATATTTCCGATGGCGGCGTCGAAGCTGTTATCTGTCAGTGCCGTATGCTCAAAGCCCTGCACCGAAATGGAGGCGCTGGGATAAAGCTGTTTCGCGATGCGCCCCGAAAGGCTGTCCAGCTCAATGCCGGTAAAGGACGCAGGTAAGCTGTCCGGCAGCATTCCCATGAAGTGACCGACGCCGCAGGAGGGTTCCAGCAGCCTCCCCCCTGAAAAGCCGGCAGTTTGCAGCCCTTTATAGATCGCCCGAATGACCGCAGGCGGGGTGTAGAAGGCGGTCAGGGTAGAAGATTTTGCGGATGCGTACTCTTCTGCGGTGAGCAGCGCTTTCAGTTCACCGTAGCCGACATGGGTGGTGTCAAAGTAATCTGCAAGCCCGCCCCAGCCCACATAGCGGGAAAGAACGGTCTGCTCTTCAGACGTGGCAGGACGGCTTTCTGCTTCCAATTGCTTTAACAACTTGATAGCGGCAAGGTTATTTTGGAAGCGTTCGGAGGGTGTTCCCACGCCGATCTGATCGTCGAGGATGCGGAAATCGGCAGCCGAGGTGGACTGAGAGCGCAAATCCGAACGGTCTGACGGCTGTTCTGTCTGCGCTTCGATCTCAGCTTGCTGCACTTCGGGGGAGGGCAGATAGGACGAGTATTGTTCCAGCTCGGCAGGGGTCAGATAGCGGTCATCGTCGATGAGCTGCCGAATGCGCTGCGCTGCTTCTGTCCAGCTGAGCAGCATCGAAGCCCGCTCTTCTCCGTTTTTCCGCCTTGCAATTTGAATGCCCTTGGGGTCATGTACTTCGTAGAGCTTAAGCTCGGGAATTGCAGGAAAGCGACCGCCCCATCCGTATTCTTCCTTCAAGAATTCGGCATTTTCAGCGGTGGGCAGGTGCTTCCGAAACTGTTCGTAGATGCGGAATTTGCCGTTTTCCATTCCGCTGCCAAGGCTTAGCAGTGCATCGATCTCAGCTACGGTGATTGGTGCATCAAAATCTGTCAGCTGTAGATCAGTTCGGTCAGGACGATCTCTTCCGCTGCCTGACGGAGATTGTTCATCAGCCCCACCCATTTCATTTGATCGTTGGCTTTCATCTCTTCGGTCAGCCCCTCGGTTTTCGCCATCTGTTCGATCAGATCGTCCTCCATCTGCTGCGCCTTCCGACCCATCTCGTTGCAGTGTGCCGCCAGCGTTTCCTCCAGCAGCAGGTAGGAATACAGAGCCTTCCGATTTTCCTTCAGAAATTGCTTTCTCAGGTAGGCGTATTTCCCCTGAATCCTCATGTTCGGTAACTCGATGTCGGGGATCAGGTAATCCCCCGTTTTTATGTAGGTGATCTCGGTCATTTTGAATCTTTCCTTCCTTCATTATATTGCGTATCTCTTCCGCAATGGGTTTCAGCAAAGCGGTCGCCATATCCATAGATGTCTGTCCCAAAGCGCAGAATAGGGCTTTGTCCCTTACAAAGTGGTTGAGTCCCACAAAGTCAAACTGATTGGCAAGCTCGTCAGCCTGTCCGCAGCGGGAAAGCACCATATAAATTGCGCTTTCCTCGCTGAGGCAGAGAAATTTATCTGCCTGATCGCGAGTGAACTTCTCACGGCTGAGCGCAGCAGCCCCTTGCAGAAATTCGGCTGCATGACTGTTGCAGACCTCCGATACCGTTTGTTCAATGGCGGCAATAAGATCGTCCGGCACATCGGACAGACCGAACTGTTCGGTCAAGCGGCTGATCACGGCTTCTGCGTAGGTATCTTGGTAGTGCCAAATGGGCACCGGCTTCGAGCGGCTTGTCTCTACCGTGTCGGCAATGTCAAAGTACAATTCCATCGAATCGGTGGCAGGGTTGAATAGGCGAATGGCTTTGCTGCCCTGCTGCACCCACCGACCGAAAAAGCGGTTCCAGCTTTTCATGGGGAGAATGGCGGTGGCGTCGGGACGTTGGGCGTAGATCAGCAGCTGGTTTTCAAAGCTGCATTTGTAGTTGCGGCAGGCGGTGTCAAGATAATCCCGCCATGCTACAGGGTCGGCTGTAATCTCTCTGACAATGGCGTCGGACAGTTCTTTCAGCCTGCGCCGGCTGTAATTCTGTTTACTTTCCTTCCTCATTTTTCTTTCAATAAACCTCACTCAATGATCGCTTTCCGAAGATCGAAAGCCGGGTCAACCAACTCAAAGGTAATATGGTATTCGGATTTTGCAGTATCGGCAATAGCAGGGTCAGGGTCATTGAGAACACTGACACCCACCTTGAAGCCGCTGATCTCTGCGGCAGATTTTACCGCAAAACTCTCCTCTTCATTGTTCCATGTAAGGGTCAGGTCTGCCGCTTCCTCCAAATGTCCCTTGAAAAAGTAGTCATCCCTGTACCCAAAGGAAAGGGATCCGCCACGGACAGGAGACACATACAGCTCAAAGTCCCCTGATACGCCTTTCAGGGTCATGCCGTTTTGCGTATCGAGCTGAATTTCTTCACAGGTCAGCACCTCTGCACCCAGCATCAGATAAGGAAAGTAGACGGAATAGGTCGCACTGAAATCCTGCGTACAAGGGGTAATGCAGAACACACCGTCTGCAAGATTGTAAGCGGAGGCGCTGTAGTTGCAGCAGTAGTAATCATCGTAGTCCATAAAAAAGGAGGTTCCGCTCACAAATTCCTTGCCGGTATGGTCGACACGCTCCCCATTCAGAATCGCTTCCGAGCCGTACAGTTCGGAATGGTGATTTACCCGCAGCGCCACTGCGCCGCTTGCCTTTACGACCCTCACCGTGACGGTTTGCAGCTCTCTTGTAGGACTGTCTAAATCGTTCCAGTGCTGTGTGACCGACACCGCCTTTGTCTTAGCGGGTCTGTCCGTTTCCTTTTCAATCTCCTTTGACCGGCTGCAAGCGGTCAGGTTCAGCAGCTGGGACGCTGTCAGCAGCAGAGCCGCTGTTAATAATAGAGCGATTGGGTTCAGATACTTCATTGGTTTCATCGTCTGTCCTTTCATTCGTAATAGCGGGCGCGCTGGCTTCAGAGCGCTCCCAAGGCGGCGTATACGCCAGCACCTCATTCAGCACCTGCACCTCATCCGAGGTCAATTGAACGCCGAAGGCTGTATAGAGGTTGATATAATAGGGGCTGATCAGGTCGGCACTGGCAAAGCAGTCCACTAATCCGCTGTATTTGCGCAGTACGTCGGTGATCCCGTCCTCCTCATTTTTCAGGTGTACATGGTAGATCACATTGCACATCTCAATTTCGTTCCACGTAAGTCTGTAAAAATTTCCGATGAGCTGTAGAGAATCCTCCGGCCATGGGATATTATCCGGATAGTTGGGGTCATAGAGTATCTCAATGACCGTTCCATGCAGCAGGGAAGCGTAATAATCTCCGTCGATCTGAATCGTATCGCTGTTTACCTGTCCCATCCAGCCGAACAGCCCCGTTATGGCAATGGCGGGAAGAGACAGCACGAAAAAGATGATGCCCACAATGCCCAGCACCCTGCCGGTGTGACGGTTATCGTCACTGGCGAAATTCTTGAACACCCCAACGGCTTTTGAAATGCCGGCCTTGACCGCCTTGATTACTTTGAGGACGTCCATCAGCGGCCGCCCGCCGCCCCGAACAGCTTTGCTTTATAGTCAGGGGCCTTTACTTGGAGTAAATACCGCTCGTTGCCGCAGCGGTACAGGCAGCTCCCCCGTTCAGGGGTGCGGATGAGCGTATATTCGCTTTCCTCCAGCTGAAGTACATTGAGGAAGGAAGAAGGATCGACATTGCCGGGGAAGAACAGAAATTGATGGGTGGGAATCGAGAAAAGGGGCTTAGTGTACTCCCTTACCCCCTCAATAAGGAAATCCTCAATATTTTGTGAAGCCAGCACCATTGCCGAGTCTTTTTTCCGAACCCGTTTAGCGGCGTTGCGGATGTATTCAATAGAAGTGAGATTAGACAGGAATAAATGAAGCTCGTCAATCGCGCCTACCGTATTGCCGTCTGTCAGCAGCCGGTGATTCATATAGCTAAAAATATTAAACAGCATGGCATTTTTCAGTTGTTTACCGGCGTCCATCAGTCCTTTTACACCGAAGCATACGAAGCGGTCAGATTTGATGTTGGTCTGTCCGTTAAAGAAGCGGCTTTCGGCGCCGACGCACATAGAACGCAGCCCTAAGCAGATTTCCCGCAGCAGTTCTTCGGTGAAGATGGATTTTTTTCCACTTTTAGAGGCGTCCTCGTAAGTATGGTATTCTGCTTCTGCCAACTGATACAGTTCACCCACGGTAGGGTAATCTGCAGCTTTGAGCAGGGAAAAATCTGTATGGTCGGTAATGCCGTGACTTTGGTAAAGCCGCTCCAGCAGAATTTCGATGGCGTCGATCTGTGCGTCGCTAAAATCCTTGTAGGAGCGGAACAAGTCTTTCAGGAAGGAAATATGCTGAGAAAGGCGGGTGCTGCGCTTAAACGCATCGGGTGCAGTCGGGTCGGATTCCTCGTCGGCTTCGTCCGTCCATGAGCGGGGTTCCAGCGGATTGATCAGATAGCTGCCGTTCATAAGATCAAGATAGGTGCCGCCGAGCTTTTCGGTCAGCTCCTCGTATTCCGCTTCGGGGTCGATACAGATTACCGACTTGCCCGCCATGCGGAGATTAGTAAGGATCAGCTTCATGAGATAGCTTTTACCCTGTCCTGAGTTACCGAGAATGACGATGTTGGCATTGGTCTTGTCCTCGCTGCGGCGATCAAAATCCACGATGATGTTCGACCCGAATTTATCCTTGCCGAGATACATTCCGTTGGGGTCGGTTTTGCCCGAATAGGCGAAGGGGAAGAGGTTGCCCACCGATTGGGAGGGCAGCACCCGTTCAAACTGATTTTTAAAGGCGTTCTGTCCGCAGAGCATGGCCGAGCGAAAGCCCTCCTGCTGCCGCAGCAGCAGCTTGTCGATGACGATCTTTTCTCTTGCCAGTTCGATGCTGACAGTGTCCTCCAAATCGTAAAGCTGCTGCAAGCTGTCTGCGGCAAGCTCAATATACGCCGAAAAGTGCAGCAAAATATTTCTTGAGATACGCATATCCGCTTCCATCTGTGCAAGATCGTTCAGATTGCCGTGGGCGTCCACGCTTTCCTTCATGTCGGTGGATTCGGTGTACATATTAGACACCCGCGCGGCATTTTGCACGACCTTGCGATGTTCCGAAGCGTCCAGCTGGCGGGCGTACAGATGGAGGGTCACGCCCTCCATCTCGCCCAGCCGAGCCAGCAGCGCCTGTGCCTGTGTCTGGCGGGGATAGTCCCGTACCGCCCAAACGGCACGGTAGCTGTTGCCGCAGATGTAGTGATCTACCATAAATTTGATGGTGGACGGCGCCACGAGATCGAAGAAATCCTTGATCTCAACGGCGCTTTTTTCTTCTTCAGTCAACGGTTTCTTTTTCATAGATTTATCCTTTCTTTTCGCATAGATCAGTTTAGTATTTCATTATAATTTCTGAAGGGCTTAAAAAAACCACTCCTGAAGACCGCGTATGCATTTCTTCATTATTAAAATAGGCGCATAACTTTCGGATAAATTCCGTATCGGTATAACTCAGAATTTTCTGAATGTATTGCTCACACTTTGAGACGCACCGAGCCTCCCTTTCTTCGTAAAGGTCGATCCATTCAGATTCGGCAATGTCCTGTATCTTTGAATCATATTGGTCCAGTAAGGGAAGTTTGCTTTTGTCATATAGTGTGCATCCGAACAGACTGCACAGAAGATAGGCCGCCACCGATTCATCGATTACGCTTTCATTCCCGCATCGAGTGTTTAGCTCAATGTAGAACTCAAATCCCGCATAAATATCTGCCACACGCTCCCGCTCCATGTCGGTAGAGAGGTAGACAGCTTCATGTTGGATGTAGGGATGGTTCAGTTTATAGATATTCATTCTTTAGTTCCTCCTTTTCTTGAAAAAACTTGCTAAAACTTCTTCCGAAACTTAAAAATTTTTTCATCTTTCAAGAGCCTTTGAAAGATATTTTTCAAAAGTTCTTGAAGGATTCTACGACATTCGCCTTCGGCGAAGTCAGGGAACTTCTTTCAAGAAGTTCCCTTAAGCGTTCCCCGGCGGTTCTCTCTAAGCGCCGTCGTAGTCGGGCAGAGGGATTTCGCTGTAGTAGCCGAAGTAGCGGGCAATCAGCCCTTTGAGTTCGTCTTTGGATAGGCGGTAGGGGTAGAAGCTGTGCTGATCAAGCAGCTTTCCGAACTGCGCAATCGCTGCATTGCCCTCCTGCTTTTTCAGTCGCAGGACGAAGAAAAATTCTCGCGAAGAAGCCATGCCGGCTTGCACATTGTTCATAAAGCGCTCGTCCTTCGCCAGCAGCTCCTTAATTTCGGGCGTCGTTTCTTCAGTCATGCGTCGCTTCAGATAGAGCTTGTTGGGTGTAAAGTTCTGCTGGGCGTCACAGCAAACAATCTCAACGGCTTGCTGTAAATTCAGCAGCTTGGTAAGATCGTCTGCTTTTTTCAGGATGGCGTAAGGGGACAGTACCGAAATATTGGTGGGCTGCACCCTGAAAAAGACCAGCTCCCCGTCGGCGGTCATAATGCCATGATCGGTGAAGCGCTGCATTCCCAGCAGCGCCTGCACCGAACCGTGCTTAGCGGTCATTTTTCTGCTCATAGCTCGACCTCCATAGGTAGGTTTGCGGAACGCTGACAAAATAGCGGAAGGCAACCACCGCATAGTCTGCGATGCAGCGACCGTCTACTCTTGCAGTGGCAACGGCGTAAGCGACGGTCAGCGCAAGGAAGAGGGTGGAATGGGTACTGACCAGCAAAAAAATGGACAGAACGGCAGCCGCCAGCAGGATGACCAAATCCCGCAGCGCCCACATCCAAACAGCGGCGCTCACCTTTAGATCGGATGGATAGATATAGGTTTTCATAAGTCACCTCAATGAAATTAGAAGTGCGCAGGCAGCGAGGGCATACTGGACGGGCTGCCGCCGGCCGCCGAAGCAGCAGCGGTTGAAATGTGACTGCCTGCACGGGAAATG
>CAZMTU010000085.1:0-10605 GCA_964569225.1 uncultured Lachnospiraceae bacterium
ATCTGTACCGCTTGTTCAAGTGTAATGCTCATCGGCTTTTCGCAAAGCACATGAACGCCTGCTTCCAGCGCCTTGACAGTACATTCCGCATGAGTGGAGTTATAAGTGCAAACGCTAACAGCATCCAGATCCATTTTAAGCAACTCATCGACCGCGGTATAGTCACTGGCATTAGTAAGCTCGTAGCGGTCAAGAAATTCCCTTGCTTTTCCCGGAATAATATCTGCCGCGCCAACAATCTCAACCTCCGATATTTTCTGATAGGCGCGCATATGGGCATTGGCAATATTGCCTGTTCCGATAAATCCGATTCGAAGTTTCTTCATTCGATCCTCCTGATTATCTGCCGAAAAAGCAGATATTTTATTCAGTAAAAATATCCTTAGCGTTTAGCAGGACAGTTGCTTTTTTCGTTATACTAAAACACAATAAGCGTTTTCTCTATGTCAGTCAACGATTTTAACCATTGACCCGTCTTTCACTAAAGCACGCTCCCGCCTGCTTCTGATTTTACACGCTTTTTATTATAACACAGATTTCCACCTGTGTCAATTTTTTTCATCCTTTTCTTTTTCTGATTGTCTAAGATGAGGTAAATAAGCGCTGAATGCAGTAGGAAGCGCATACTCTTTTTTCAGTTGTTCTTCCGTTACCGAAAGCCAACTCTCCGGACAGACCGACATATCCGAAAGCAAAAGCCTATAAGCGATCATATGCCATTCCAAATGAGTGAAGACATGCTTGGAAGGCGGAAGCGACTGAATTCGAACCGGATCAAGACCTAACGAAATCGCATAGCGAAGCGCTTCATCCTCATTCAAATGCCCTATTAAATTCGGAAGCTGGTAAAGTCCGGCAAGCAAGCCGTTGTCCGGTCTTTTTTCAACAATCACATGTCCGTCAGAAGCAAAAATAAATACCGTTCGGTTCTCAATTTTACGGGATTTCGGAGGTTTCGGAGCTGGGACACTTTCTGTAACTCCCCATCGGAAAGCGCAACAGCCGCCTTTCAACGGACAGCTTTCGCAATTCGCCCCGGTTCCCGGCAGGCAGATCAACGCGCCCAGTTCGATCAACCCTTGATTGTATGCCCCCGGATCGGACTGCGGCACCCAAGGCGAAAGGAGCTGTTCAAACGCTTTTTTTACTGCCGGATCAAAAATATTTCGCCTGTCGCAGGTCAGCCGTGCCAGCACCCGCATAACATTGCCGTCTACAGCAGGAGCGGGAATTCCAAAAGCAATGGAAGCTATGGCACCGGCAGTATAACTGCCAATGCCGCACAGTTTTTGCAAAACCGAAGGCGATCGGGGAAATACCCCGTTATACTCCTCGCAAACGGTTTGCGCAGCCTTCTGCATGTTTCGGACACGGGAATAATACCCCAGTCCTTCCCAAAGCTTCAATAGCAGTGTTTCCGGCGCCCTTGCCAGCTTTTGCACTGTGGGCAGCGCTTCCAAAAAACGATTGTAATATGGTATTACTGTTTCCACTCTTGTTTGCTGAAGCATAATTTCAGAAACCCATATAGCATACGGATCATGCGTATGCCGCCAAGGAAGATCGCGGGCATTGCGATAATACCAATCCATCAGCGGCGTCTCCACCCAGCTCAACGATGTACTGTTTACATTCATAGCTGACATCTGATCGCGGTTACCTGCATCGAATTCTCTGTTTTGAATTGTCTTCTTCAAATCTAAGCGCCTCTAAAGAATCACTTTATACTCGTGGCTTACAGCGATCGCGCGTCCTTCTGACAGCGACACCATGCGCAGCCAAAGTTCAGAGCATCCACCGGCTGAAAAAGCGGTCATATCAGCCTCAAAAGGCACGCTTCCTTTGTATGGATTAAAGCGAATATTCGCCTCTACTTCGGAATAATTCCCAGAAGCAGTCCCCCAAAGGATCAGATAGCGGTCCGCGCTTTTTACCTTCGGAAAACGCAGCCGAACGGTATCATAAGCAATTGAAGGCGTTATATCAAATTTTGGAAGCTGCTCAAATATTTGATGCATATTGATTGCTGAAGAGAAGGTCACACTTAGCTCTTGGCTGTATCTGGTATTGCCGTAGCCCTGCTGCATGGCCCGCAGGAAGCCTTCCCCGATCAACCAACGCGGCAGCCTGATTTCAGAACCGTCATATCCACGCAAGGTATGTTGATAAACGCCATCTTTGCTTCTCCATTGCAGCCATATATTTTCATCATTGGATTTTTCCGAGGAGGTCAGGGTCAGCACTTCCTCATCCTCTTCAATTTTCAGCCCAATGGTTTGCGGAAGCGGCTTCCAATCAAGCGTCATCCGCCATGCGGTCGCTTCGATTACTTCTACTGTATTGCGGAGGGAGGGCGAAAAGCGAAACGCCCTGTCATCCGTTATATTTTCCGGCTGTTCATACACTGCAAATCCGCTGCTGTCAAAATGAATATCGTCTGCCGGTCGACCGTTGATCAGTAATTTTCCCGCGCTGTCCGGCGTTCCCTCTAAAATTAGTCGATATTTTTCTGCCGCGGGCGGTATAATAGGTCCGAAATAGTAAATATTATTTCGTTTACGAGCCATATAAACCAGACCATCGGCGTTCTCATTGAGCCGCGGAATATTAGACAACTTCAGACGGCTGCACCCATAGGGGATAAGTTTTACTTCATGGAGTCGATCCGAAGTCTGTCCAACAGGCTGTACCGCCGGCACATTTCCATGCAGACGCCAGTTATCAATTTCCGCTCCCTCGGCAATAAGGTACAGCGGTGCGCCTTCGGGAGTAAATGGATGGAGGGGCACTTCCCTTTCGCAAAGCGTTAAACTGCTCTGCTCAAGGTCAATGCCAATATTCCATGCTCCGGCAGGCAGGACCTCTCGGTTAGAGGTCCTGCCCATTGCAGACACTTTTAGTTCCCGGCAGGCGTTATCAGGAAGCGCAGTCCAATTCTCGGCAATGGGGTAGCAATAGATCAAAGCGCCCTTTTTTATCCCTACAGAGCGGGCGTAACAGTCTACCGTTTCTACTTCGCTTTTAAAGCGCAGTGAAACACAGTCGCCCTCCTGCCATTCTCTTTTTAAATTATAAAAATCACCGAATATTTCGGAATATTCTCCATGATTCAGGCACATTTCAGTATGAATACTCCATCCCGGAATTCGCATTTTTAACGGAAATTCCGCTGCGGAGCCATGATAAGTAAGTGTTATTGTGTCTCTGAAGGGATAATCAGTGTCCATATCAAAACATGCCGTATGACCGCCCCTGACAGGCGTTTCCACTGCACAGGGACCGTAGGCGATTACTGCCAGTCCTCCGTCAGGGGTTGCCATCCACATAGACTGAACAAATTTAGGCCATCCCATGTGATGGTTGGAAAAACAGCAGTCAAAACCGCAAGGGGCGCCGAAAGCAGAGGAATCTCCGTGATCGCAGTCGAATCCGTGATAACCGTTTGCAGCCATTATCTGATTCTGTAAAATATAATAAACATGTCCCAGATAATCGTAGGAATAACTTGAGGGCAGCGCATTATAGGCCAACGTTTCCAAGTGATCGCCCAATTCCCTGTCCCCCAAAATGCGAACGGCAATCTCAGTGGACAGCATCCCTTCCACAATTCCGCAAAGTTCGCTTCCCCGATAAGAACGATTATCTCTGGCTGCTTCATCCGAATTCGGCAGTTCGTCTATTCTGCCATGATCAATCGAAATGTGTTTCAGCCCATTGGAAAGCGCGGTACGATCGGCTTCTTTGCCTGTCTGCTGCCAACGCAGCGGAGGCGTTTTCATCGCCTGACTGGTATTGACCACATGCTCCCGGACAGTAGTGTTCTGCATAAGGTCTGTCCAATCCTGCGTCTGACTCGCTAAAAGCGATGCAAGTTCCAACAGCCAATCGGTGTTGTCGGGGGCATCGTCATCATACAGTTGATTGTACAACCAATATACACTGTCGATATTGTCGCCGCCTCTTGCCTTCGCCCAAGATTCTAAAGGCCGTTCTGGCAGCATACTCAACTGACAGCGGAAATAATTTTCCATAAAGGGTAAAATCCTGCTATCCGGATTTCCCTGCAGGGCTGTCGCCTCATAGTAGTCCCGCAATCCCATGAGCACCGGCATCCTCGACCACCAATCCTCATTGGAACGCGGACCGAACATGCCGTCTTCCCGCTGACTGGAGAGAATCGCATTGATCCAGCGATCCGCCTTCACCTTCAGCGCTTGGCTGTCCAGTACATAAGCAAGCGCTACCAATCCCCTAAAATAGTAAGGTCCTCTCTCCCAGTTTTCACCTGTACCGCCCAGCCATTCACTGGTTTCTGGCATATAATCCGGAAAAAACTCCATTTCACCGGTCAATCCGTTTTCCAGCATTATAAGCTGTTCTTTCAGCCACTCCTTTGCTCTAACCGCGCCCGCCGGCAATAGGCTGAATGCGGAAGGCAGCAGCTTTCCGCAGTTTTGTTGAGTAAATAAAACATTAGACCGTTTCATCATGATTTACCTGAAGATCTCTCCGCTTAACATCAAACATTACGTCAGTTTTATAAACAGATTGCCGGTATGCGGTAGGCGTCATTCCTTTTTCCTTTTGGAATACCTTGGAAAAATAACCTTGATCCGCAAAACCGCACTGTAAAGCGATCTCGCAAATGGTAGCGTCCGATTCCCGCAGCAGCTGAGTAGCCTGTTCCAAGCGGTAGCTGGTAATATATCGGTTCACCGAAACGTGATATTTGCTTTCAAAAGAATTAATCAGTGTAGATTTGCTGCAATGAAAATATACGCACAGTTCCTTGATAGTCAGCTTCTGAGCAAAATTGCGATGAATGTATTTCATTGTAAGCTCTGCCAGATCTCTTTCAGGCAGGCGCAGCTTATTGGAATAAGTGATATATTCCGAACAAACAGTCATGATATTGACATAGGATTTTATCATATCCTGTCCCACTACCGGAATTTGATCAATTTTTTTCTCTAACAGCGTCCTGTCGTCCGCAAACGGACGGGAGCTGACAGATACCAGCAATCGGTTTTCATGACTTTTATCAATCACCTGTCCCATCATCAGGTAGCCTGCCAGCACACCGAAATGATAGAGCGGACTGACCGCTTCCCAAAGCCCGAATTTGCAGCGATATATGTAGACGTCTTCTGTTTCATTGACTCTCATAAATGCCTCTGCGTCTGTTTCCATGCAAATGCGGTTGGCATCGCTGCTCCTGCGGATATACTGACAAAAAGGGGAAAGCTCTTCCGGATAAGCCGCTATTTCTCTGAATTCCGTATCATGTACGGATATACGAAATCCGGAAATTTTATACAGTTCTTTCAGTATAAACATAATATCAAGTGAATCTTTCATACCACACCTGTGCTTTTTTTGACTTATTTGTTCTTTTTTTCAAATTATTATACCATTTTACATAGAAAATTTCAAGCGTTTTTTATACAATATTATTAAATATTTTCTTTTATTTTTTTTAATACACTTTCGGTTGACAGAAAGGATAACTAACATGATCGACAATGCAATTTTCGGATTGGTACAGTATGCCATCAGTGAGGGACTTGCCGCGGAAGATGACCGTATCTACTGCACAAACCGGCTGCTTTCCCTGATGAAACTGAATGAATATGCGCCCGATCCTATCGGGCAGGTTCCGGAGCAGCCGCTTTACAAGCTACTGAATGCGCTCTGCGATAACGCAGCCGCAAGAGGGATTATAGAAAACAGCCCTGTTTATCGGGATCTTTTTGACACGGCACTGACCGATTGCCTTCTTCCCCGTCCTTCCGAAGTAATCCGAGAATTTCGCAGCCTCTATAAAAAAAGTCCGGAAGCAGCCACCGATTATTTTTATCATTTCAGTCAAAAGAGCAACTACATCCGCACTGATCGAGTAACAAAGGATCAAAAATGGAAGGTAAACTCTCCTTACGGCGAAATCGATATCACTATCAATCTGTCCAAGCCCGAAAAGGATCCTAAAGCCATTGCCGCCGCTAAACTGGTAAAACCCTCCGGTTATCCGCGATGCAGCCTTTGCGTTGAAAACGAAGGCTATGCCGGCAGAGCTGACGCGCCCGCCAGACAGAATCATCGGATGATCCCCCTTACCGTATGCGGCGAGGACTGGCGGCTGCAATATTCGCCCTATGTATATTACAATGAACATTGCATTTTGCTGAATGCCAAACACACGCCTATGCGGATTTCAGGTCATTCATTTCGCCGCCTGTTAGATTTTGTTCGCCAGTTTCCTCATTATTTCATCGGATCCAATGCCGACCTCCCCATTGTGGGCGGCTCTATTCTTTCTCACGATCACTTCCAAGGCGGTCGCTACACCTTTGCGATGGCTAAAGCGCCGGTAGAGATTCCTTTGACCTTTGACGGTTTTGAATCGGTAAATGCCGGAATTGTTCGCTGGCCGCTTTCCACTATTCGGCTCACCGGTGATATGCAAGATGAAATCATTGCGCTGGCTGAAAAAATACTTGCCGCATGGCGAGGATACAGCGATCCCGACTCATTTATCTTTGCAGAAACTGCCGGAGAGCCGCACAATACGATTACGCCAATTGCCAGAATGGCAGATGGGCATTTTCAACTGGATCTGGTACTGCGAAACAATATTACTACCGCCGAACATCCGCTGGGCGTTTATCATCCTCACGCTTCGCTGCATCACATTAAAAAAGAAAATATCGGACTGATCGAAGTGATGGGGCTTGCGGTACTTCCCGCGCGTCTGAATACCGAAATGAATGCGTTAGCAGATAGGATGCTGCATGGCGCCGATCTCACCGCAGATGCGCTTACCGCAAAGCACGCGGAATGGGCATATGATATTCTGCGCCGCCGCAAGGATTTCGCTGTCGAAACAGCCGATGCCGTCTTAAAGGAAGAAATCGGAAAAGTGTTTGTTCGGGTGTTAGAGGATGCCGGCGTCTACAAAGTAACGCCGGAAGGACGGACTGCATTCATGCGTTTTGTTCAAGCCGTGTAAATTATCCATAGCTCAATATATACCATATACCAACTAAAAGGACGGACCGCAGATGCGGTCTGTCCTTTAATCTGCCAACGCCATTTACGTCATATTTTTGAATTTCGAACAGATAAAATACTTTTCCCGATTTTTTGCATGTCAAACATAAATATTCCTTTCTTTCTACAAATCATTCTTGACTTGCATCTACAGTATAACAAAACCAATATTTTTGTACAGTAATCGGTAATTGAGTCCGTAAAAATATGCTTTTAGAATATATTTATTCGCTCAAGCGGTGCTTGAATCGGTTATTTATCCGCTTAGACCGTCAAATGATTTTGCAAAGCGCATTTGTTCTTTGCTTTGCCGCTTCATAAAACAGGACAGTTGCTGCGCAAGCGACATTCAGTGAACTGGCCGAAGCATTTTCACTCATCGGAATCGTAATTAATATATCGCTGATCTCTTTGAATTTTCTGGAAAGTCCCTCCGTTTCGTTGCCGATCATAAAGAGCGTGGGGCGGGTACAGTCAACATCGGAAAGCTTCTTTTCATGATGCGCAGTGGAGCCTAACACCTGAAAACCCGTATAACGTTTTTTCATGCCGTTGATATAGTCCAGAACCGATTCGTTTTCCGCGATATGAATTACAGGCACCCTAAAAAACGATCCCATTGTCGATGAAATGACATCGGGGTCATACATATCTACCCCATGCCCTGTAATAATCAGTCCTTCTATCCCCATCGCGTCACAGGAACGGATGATTGTTCCCAAATTGCCGTGATTAGACGGACGGTCAAAAAGCGCAAAGAGCGGATTATCGGAAAGCGGAAGTCTTGAGAACCTGTTTTCATGCATTTTAACAACCGCCAACAGTTCAGAAGTATCCTCTTTGCCGCTGAGCAGCTTCATAAGTTCGGAAGGCAGCTCATAATTTAGATCAGTTTTTACATTGGTCAGAATATCCTTTGCCCAATTGGACAGCGAAACATCATATGCATACAAAAATGATGAAATATTCCAATTATTCTCGATTGCCTGATTGATATTGCGGACACCCTCTACGAAAAATTCGCCGTATTTATACCGTTTATTGCGGTTGCGCTTTAAAACCTCAAATTTTTGAAAGGCAGCATTTTGGCTATATATCCTTTGTTTGTTTTCTTTCATGCGAGTTCCTTTCTTTTCTCAGCATAAAATTCGTCCAATGTTCCTCTGAAATCAGTAATTCCTTCCGGCGTAAGCTCAATAATCCGGTTTGCCACTGTATTGACAATTTCATAATCGTGAGAGGAAAACAGCAGGTTCCCCTTAAACTCAGCCAAGCCTTTATTTACTGCGGTGATGGACTCCAGATCAAGGTGGTCGGTAGGTTGATCCACAATAAGAAAATTGGAGCCTGCCAGCATCATCTTTGAAAACATACAGCGCACTCGTTCGCCGCCAGACAGTACGTTTACCGATTTATATACACTGTCGCCGGAAAAAAGCATTCGACCTAAAATTCCCCTCAGATAGGTTTCGGTCTGATCTTTTGAGTAAGCCCTCATCCAGTCCAACATATTTTCTTCATGCCCGTCAAAGTAAGCGGAATTGTCATGAGGAAAATAAGATTTAGTAATGCTCACGCCCCATTTGAAGCCGCCCGCCGCGGGTTCACTTTCTTCCATGAGAATTCTGAACAGCTCGGTAATCGCCATTTCATTGCCAATAAACGCGATCTTATCGTCCTTGGCCACGCTGAAAGAAAGACCGGAAAAAAGCATATTATCTCCCGTCTTTCCCGCAAGATCAGTTACCGTCAAAATGTCTTTTCCGGCGATGCGGTCTATATCGAAGCCTATATACGGATAACGCCGGCTGGAAGCGGGCAGCTCCTCAACGGTCAGCTTGTCCAGCAGCTTTCGACGAGAGGTTGCTTGACGGGATTTGGACTTATTCGCGGAGAAACGAGCAATAAACGCTTGCAATTCCTTGATCTTTTCTTCATTTTTCTTGTTTTGTTGCTTGATCATCCGCTGAATCAATTGACTGGATTCATACCAGAACTCATAATTGCCTACATACATTTTAATGCCGTTATAGTCTATATCCACAATATTGGTGCAAACATCGTTTAAAAAATGTCTGTCGTGAGAGATCACCAGCACCGTACCGTAATAGTCGGAGAGGAAATCCTCCAGCCACCCTGTTGCTTCCATATCAAGACCGTTGGTAGGCTCGTCCAGCAGAATAATATCAGGATTGCCGAACAGTGCCTGCGCCAGCAGTACCTTCACCTTTAATTTTTCGGGCATATTCACCATCTGTTCATAGAGCAAATCGACAGAAATACCCAATCCTTGAAGCAATTTTGACGCTTCTGATTCAGCTTCCCATCCATTCTTTTCAGCGAATTCCGCTTCAAGCTCAGAGGCGCGGTTTCCGTCTTCCTCGGTAAAGACCTCCTTCGCATAGAGCGCGTCCTTCTCCTTCATTATCTGATAAAGACGCTCATCGCCCATAATCACCGTATCCAGCACCGAATAGTCGTCATAAGCAAAATGATTTTGCTTCAGCACCGACATACGAACGGAGGAAGGAATGGAAATTTCGCCGGTAGCCGGCTCCAGTTCTCCGCACAGCAGTCTAAAAAAAGTGGATTTACCGGCGCCGTTGGCGCCTATAATGCCGTAGCAATTGCCTGGTGTAAATTTTAAATCGACATTTTTAAAAAGCATTTGACTTCCAAACTGGAAGCTTAAATTGGTAATGGTAATCATGTATACTCCTTTAATATTGGTCGTTCAAACATAACAGAGGTATTGTAACATAGTTTTCTCAAACTTGCAAGCAATTTAAGAAAACATATGCAAGTACATGTTTCGATCTGTGCCGCCATCTATTGATTAATCTAAAAGATATATTGTCAAATATTGGCCGGTAATAGCAGCCCGAATACCAAGTCTTTTCGAGAGCTTTAGCTTCAAACGAAAATGCACCGACACATTGGGCCGGCGCATTTGAATAAAAAACCAATCGTTATCTTTCTGCACATCTGCGAAACATTTCTTCCGCCATCCCCTTTCGGAGCTCGCACAGCCGGTGAAACGGCACCCGAATATCCTCTCTCATGCCGTTATCCATCCATTCAATGATTTGTCCAAAACATTCGCATTTATAAAAACGGATAATAATTTCTTTATCGCTTTCATTGATAGACAGATCGGCAAATACCGTATTTACATAAGTAGTCACGACATAATTGCATACCCTAAGTAAATACCGTTCAAAAATATCTCGGTTCACGGAATTATAAATATGAAGCACCGCCCGTTTGTTATCCATGGCAAATCGAATCGCGACATCTAAACACTGTTCAATGGAATCAAATGAGGAATACTCTGAAATAATACGGTCCGCTTCTTCGGTTACAATTTCCTGAATCATAGAAGGAAGATCTTCAAAATGATAATAAAAAGAATTGCGGTTAATGCCGCAGTCTTCCACAATATCCTTAATCGTAATTTGATTCAAGGGGCGTTCGTTCAAAAGTTTCATAAAGGATGCTTTAATTGCATTCCGGGTAAAGTTTGGCATAAATCCGGTCCTCTCTTCAGGTAGTCCCTGC
>CAZMTU010000086.1:0-10588 GCA_964569225.1 uncultured Lachnospiraceae bacterium
TCACTTTTTCTATACCTTTTTTCATTTTTGGTCTCAAATCTATTGTATCATAACATGTATAGTTTGCTCTGTTTTTTCAAATCACTTGACAAAAATTTAGGAATATGTTACACTATTTCTGATAATACTAAAAAACCTGCCGGGTAGACCCGGACAAAAAAATCAAGGAGGAGCTGCTATGCTGCTGCAAGGAAAAGTCGCTGTTGTCACTGGCGGTACCCGAGGCATCGGATACGCCATTGTAAAGAAATTTTTGGAGGAGGGCGCTAAAGTTTCACTTTGGGGCTCCAGAGAGGAAAGCGTACAAAAAGCGCTCGATCAATTAAAAAAAGAAAATTCTGATTGGCAGGTCATCGGTTTTTGGCCCAATCTTTCCGATCCCGCTGCCATTGCGGCAGCCGTAGATCAGGTAAAGGCTGTCTTCGGCCGCTTAGATATTCTGGTAAATAATGCCGGCGTATCAGCCAGGGAATCCATCTATACCTATGATCCTGAGGCTTTCAAAAAAACTATTGATTTAAATTTGAATTCTGTTTTCTACTGTGCTCAGGCTGCCGCTAAACTTATGAAAGCGCAGGGCGGAGGCGTGATTCTCAACACCAGTTCCATGGTCAGCCTATACGGTCAGCCCTCCGGCTCAGCTTACCCGGCATCCAAATTTGCTGTCAACGGTCTTACCCACTCTTTGGCACGGGAGCTTGGACGGGACAACATTCGAGTCAATGCAATAGCCCCCGGTATCACCAAAACCGATATGGTAGCCGCGCTGCCTGAAGCGATGATCGCACCGTTAATCAAAGCTATTCCACTGGGACGGGTAGGCACTCCTGAAGAGATCGCAAACGCCTTTGTTTTCCTTGCCAGCGATTTGGCATCCTATATCACAGGTGCGGTACTGTCGGTTGACGGTGCGGCTATGACCTGACCGACGCTGATTGGTTAAAACAACCTAAAAGCAGCTGCCGCAAACAGCCATTTGCGTCAGCTGCTTTATTCTTTAAAATATGAAGTCTTTTCTTGCCGGCGATTATCTCATTTTTATCGCTTTCGGATAGTCAGATCGCCCGAAGTACTATCCGACTCAATTTCCAATGTCCCGTCACCATAGCTGATCCTGTCTTTTGACATGCTTCCCGAAAATGCGCTTTCCAAATCGCCTGACACACTGTCAAACTCGACAACAAAGCCCGAAATATCTGCCGGCAGCCAAATGGTAACGTCACCGGAAACACCGTCGGTTTCAATCCTGCGCCCGGCAGCGGTAAATTCCATTACCACATCGCCCGATGTAGTATCCCATTCTACCTCATAGGCGCTGCCAAAAAAGGTCATATCTCCACTTGTCGTAGTTGCTTTCAGTCTATTCACAATTTCTCCGTCTCCAATTTGAATATTGCCGCTGGTCGTATCCAAATCCGCTCGATCTGCTTTCACTGTTCCCAAAAAAACATCTCCGGATACAGTGTTGGCATTCAACGTCTGGCAGCTTGCGCCGCTTACTCTGATCACACCTGATGTACTGTCCAATTTAATCTCCTGGCTGATCACTTCGCCGGCCGTCAGATTTCCGGAAACGGTTTTATAGCTGAAGCGATCCGCTTCAAGTCTGTCAAGCGTTGTCCCGGCAGATACTGTTGAAATGCTTATTTTTTCCGGGTGCCAAACGGCTGCCGCGGGAATTTTCAAAATAAGCTGCTTTGCCGGATCATAACGAAAAAAACCGCCAAATGTTCCAAAACGGATTTTCAGTGTTCCGTTTTCATTCTTCCAGCGCATAATTTGATTATCATTCAGCGATTCAGAACAACTCTCACTGAAAGAAATTTCATCAGAATCTGTCAACTCCACCGTCACATTGCCTCTTACCCAACAAATATCAAGCGAAGTAATTGCGGAAGCAGACAGACTGCCCGCCCCGCTTTCATAGGATTTATCTTTTACCAGATAGGAATTGGTACCAAAGCCTATTGAACTGCCTTCAATGAAGAAAGAAACCTGATTGAGCACTTCAATTCTTGAAGCAACACACAGAAATGCCGTTAAAATCAGTGCCGAAACCAAGCTGATTGCTAAAACCCCTACAGGATGCTTCATTGTTTTTCCTCCTTCTGATAAAGCAACACCAATAGTGCCTTTACCGCATCGGCAAGACAGCCGTAAATCACCCAAATCACCCACGAATAAAGCCATCCGTTGGTAAAGAAGCTAAACCACAGATAAACGCCCAGCGTAATCAATACCATGACAGCACGAATCGGACGCCAGATTCGTCTGCTTTCGGAATCCAGTCCATCATTTTTTCCGATTCCCTCGTAACGAATCTTTGCTGTATCGTTTTTAATGCCCGTACCTAACAGAATCAATACAGTTGCCGCTGCCCAGCCTACAAACAAACCGGCTACTCCCCATAACACATTTTCCATCAGCAGAAACATTGGCACAAACGCCCCGATATACATCCCCGTTCCGCAGGCAATCAACCAGCGCCTTTTCCGATTTGCCCCCGGCGTCCACGCGCCGGCGCCAATAATCAACGCGGTCGCGACTGCCCAAAACAGGAACATTAAAGCACAGCCCAATATCCAGCTTAATCCGGCGCCGATCAGCATAGGCGGAATGATTGACAGAATGTACAGCGCCACCGAAAAGGAACGAAGTTTCTTCCGCTTCCACAAGTCATTCTGTTCTTCTTCGGTCAGCGTTCTATATTCGGTTTTAGACCCTGAAGCGCGCTTTTTTCGGCCATTAGCATTACCGGAATCAAGCGGCTCAGCAGCGCCGCCTTCTATCGGATCGATCTTTCGAATGCCGAACAACTCGTTCAGGTCGCCAATGGTATCCACTACCTGCTCCACTGCTTCATTTTCAGAAACGCCGCCCGCCAGCAGTTCATCGTATCTCGCAGTCAGATTATCAATAATTTCACTTTTAATTGACAGCGCAGAAGGGGTATTGGGGGTGCCTCTGAATACCTCGTCTATCCTCGCATATAACTTTTCATAGCGCTCCATGATCCGTTTCACTCCCTAAAATAATTTTGTCCAATAAATTCCGTGCATTGATCCAATCCTTCCGCTGACCGGTCAACACCGCCTTGCCGTGGTCTGTAATCCTATAAAAATGTCTGCGTGCCCCCCGTTCTTCTCCGCCCCAGTAAGAGGTGATGCTGCCGCTTTCCTCTAACCGCTTAAAAGCGCAGTATAGGGTAGCTTCCTTCAGTTCATAACTGCCGCCCGACAGCTTTAGGATTTCCTTATTGATCTCATACCCATAGTTATCCCCCTTTTCCAGCAGTGCTAATATGACCGTTTCGGTATTTCCCCGAAGCAGATCAGATGTAGCAATCAAAGCCTTCACCTTCCTTTCAAGCATAATCAACCATAACGCTTTACAAAAGTTTTTTTTTGCTTTTCATTTGCGATAAAACCGGATGTTAAGAATAACCCATCCTGACTTATACCGACTTTATGCGACTATTATAGCATAAGATACATTGCTTGTCAAGGTATCTCTATTAATTAAGCTAAAATATTTTTTATCCAATCCAAAAGTCTAAATTATTTCTTTGCGCAAAATATAGAGGGTGTAATCAATCCCTTCTTTCATAAAAAATATACTATCTTTCCGCGCTTCCTAACGTGTCACCGATTCGTTTCAAATGTTACCCCGTATTGTATTTTTAACTGTTGATCGCCTTTTTGACAGAAAAACCGATTCTAACTCTATATTATAACAGTTCGCAATTACCAATACATAATACATGATGCTACATCATTCCTCCTCAACAAATTTAGGTATAGAGGAGATATACGGGGTGATTTCACAAGCAAAACATTCGCAAAAAATGTTAATATTTCACCCTCTATTTCGGATTGCTCGTTTTCTTAGCATCAAAATAGTGTCACAGAAATGGAAGAAATGCAACCTTTTCAAGTCCTGCACAGCTTATCAAATCATGTTTCGATTTGATAGGTTTTAGTCGAAATTAATTTCAAATTTAGGCCGATTTCAACCATTACCCCCGATTAAAATCAAAAGAGACGTGCAAGCACCAAATGTGCTTGCACGCCTTAATTACCGTTCAGCAAAACCGGGCGGGCGTTCAATAGCAGCACAAAAAGCGCATCTTGACCATTGATAGCTTCGGTTGGTTTTGCTTTTTTCCGATAAATTATTTTTTGTACTGCAAAGGAATCGCCGGGACCGTTTGCGGGTCTTGTCCGCCTGCTTCCGATGACGCACAGCCTTCACAACCTGTTCCGCTGAAGAACCTTGTTCTTTCAGCTTTACCTCTATATCAAGCGGTCAGACAGACGGGTGTTGCTCTCACACACTCGACCATAGTCCTCTTGCAGGCGCTCAAGCTTCCTCTTTCAGCCCAAGGTAAGTCAGATACAGGGAACGCGCAGCATCTTAACGATTTGGATCATCAGGAGCTTGGACTTTTTCTCCCGATAGGTCCTGCCTATTTTATCGCCCCGGCTCCGGTAAAATCTGTTTCGGTTTGCCGAGAACGCCGCTGCCAACCACTCCATGTCCTGCACCACTGGAGTTAGCGGCTTAAACCGCCGCTTCTGCCCCTCCGCCCAGCTTTGTTTCTCCGACTTAAGCGTTTCCAGGGCAACGATCTCTGTCGCTCTCCACTCTTTCTTATAGTCCGGCACGACAGGTGCTTGTCATGGATCCCCTTGTCCTCCAAACGTTTCCTTGATTTGAAATTCAGTTACCGGACGAAGATTTTACGGGTTGTCCTTGCCAATTCTTTATTTTCCGGCATGCCAAAAAAACTTTGCCAAGCTGGGAATTATAGTCCTTGGACTTAATGTATGCCTGTAAATATTTAATAGTGATAGTTCATTTTTCTTTATTAATTAAAGTGACAGCAATAGTAAATCAACAGTTGGAAATAAAGTAAACCCAAAATAAGATCGGTAATCTTGGTAAGTTCTCATTAGATCTAAAAATACCCCAGCTAACAGATAATTTTGATTTTCCTTATTGTCATTTCCGGTCATAAAAGTTTTTGACCCAAACAGTTGGTTCAAAATTGCGGAACTCCCCGGAGCTGAAGTATTCTTTTAAATATTGATCTAAAATTTTGCAGTCGTATTCCCATCCACTTTTTCATACCTTCACTGCCGACCGCTTTCGATCCGCTGACGTGAATCAGCGTCATAGTCGTTTACACACTGCGAAACCCCCGACCTACAATTTCACTGGTAGTAGTAATAATGACAAACGCATTCGAATCAAGCTGACGAATTTCCTTGCGAAGCCTTGCCGCCTCCAGGCGGTGGCAGACTGTATGAATCATCGTTTTATTGGCATGAGTATATTCACCCACCACCTGATGCGCTGTAACACCATGCCCTAATCGCTCCATAATAAATGCGCCGATCAGGTCGGGCTGTTCAGTAATCACAATGAAGTACTTGCAGCTATTGATGCTTTCAATTACCCCATCCACCAAAAACGCCTTTGCGAACAGTCCAAGCAGCGAAAAGAGACCCGCGCGAATACCGAATACAAAAAATGCTGAGGACGCGATCAGGAAATCCGTGCAAAGCAGCGCCCTTCCAACATTCAGGTTAGTAAATTTTTTCAGAATCAACGCTACAATATCGGTACCGCCGGAGGAAGCGTCCAAATTAAAGAGAATTGCGGAACCCACTGCGGTAAGCAAAATAGCATAGATCAGTTCCAGCAGCGGCTGATCGGTAAGCGGAGCGGACAGGGGACAAATGTACTCAAGCAGCCATGTTTCCAGCGAAAAAATCAGGGAACAATAGACGGTTTTGATTCCCGTATCTTTTCCTAAAAATAGAAAACCTAATAGCAGCAGCGCTATATTAATGACGAGAATCCAAGTAGCCGGCGAAAGCACCGGCAAAAGCTTTCCAAACAGTGTACCGATACCGCTGACGCCTCCGGTTGAAAAGCCGTTTGGAATTTTAAAGAAATACACCCCCACCGTCATGAGAAGTGTTCCCAAGTTGAGCAGCAAAAAAACTCTAATTTTTTTGCGCATATAATCACGTCCTTTACGATCCGTCAAAGCCCCGACAATGAATGAGCAGAACAGTCCAAGCTACTGACAACATTCAGGGGACTTAAATAAGTCCCCTGAAAATCTCAAAAAACAACCGGTTATCAACATTTTACAACCGTGTTGTAGACCATTACTTTGTCCAGCCGGAAACACTCTCGCGGAAGGCTGCCATCGCAGCATCGCAATCCGCTTTATCCTTACCGTTCACCAGCAGATAAAGCTTGATCTTTGGCTCGGTACCTGAAGGGCGAATAACTACCACATGACCGCCTTCAGCCTTAAAGTAAAGTACATTGGATACCGGCAATCCGGTGGGAGAGGTCTGACCGGTGGTCAGATCGGTAATTGTTTCAGTTTGATAATCCCGCATTTCGATTAGCTTCCGTCCGCCTAGTTCGAAGGGAGGATTTTTCCGGATCTCTTCCATAAGCGCCTTCATCTTTTCAGCGCCGTCCAAGCCTTTCATGACCACATTGACTGTCCCTTCAGCATAATAGCCGAACTTCTCGTATAATGCCATCAGCGCGCTGTAAAGAGTCATTCCCTTCTTCTTATAATAAGCAGCCATTTCTACAATGAGCATAGCAGCCACCACAGCATCCTTATCCCTAGCATAGGTCCCCTTCAGATAACCGTAGGATTCCTCAAATCCGAAAAGATAATGTCCGTCGCCCACATCGTCATGATTCTTAATCACCTCGCCGATAAATTTAAATCCGGTAAGCACATTGTAAATATCTACGCCATGAGCGGCACAGACCTTAGTTGCCAGTTCAGTAGTCACAATGGTTTTGACCGCATAGGGTTTTTCAGGCATTGTGCCAGTTTCTTCATAAGCGGTCAGAATATAATCGAGCAGCAAAGCGCCTACCTGATTACCGGTCAGGCATACAAACTGCCCTTCGGGGGTTTTGGCCATAATGCCGCAGCGGTCAGCATCGGGGTCGGTCGCGATCACCAGATCGGAGCCTACCTGTTCCGCCAGCTTAGCGCCAAGCGCCAGCGTTTCAGGATATTCGGGGTTCGGAAACGCCACTGTTGGAAAATCACCGTCTAACTGCATCTGTTGCCAAACGGTATACAAATGCTTTACGCCACATAGACGGAGTACCTCAGGCACCAAACGATAGCCGGTTCCATGAAGAGGTGTATACACGATCTTCAAATCATCCGCTACTGAGGGAATGACATTCTTATCCACCCGCTGAGCCGTTACGTTCTCAATAAACACGTCATCGATTTCCGCGCCTACAATTTCTATAAGTCCCTTACCGACCGCTTCATCGAAATCAATTTTCTTCACCCCGGTGAGCAAGTCGGTTGCCTGAATATAGGAAGACACCAAATCTGCCTGTTCCAGCGAAAGTTGAGCGCCATCCTCCCAATAAGCCTTATAACCGTTATACTCCTTCGGATTATGGGAAGCAGTCACATTGACACCACCAATACAGCCAAGCTGACGAATGGCAAAGGACAATACCGGTGTAGGCCGCAGCGCATCCAAGAAGTACACTTTAATCCCGTTAGCAGCCATTACCTGCGCTGTAATACGGGCAAACAGTTCACTGTTATTCCGGGAATCCCGTCCTATCACGACGCCGCGCTCAGAAGCGCCCTCCTTTAGAATCAGGTTTGCAAAGCCCTGAGTGGCGTGGGCAACCGTATAAGGGTTCATCGCGTTGGTTCCGGCCATCATCGTTCCTCTTAATCCTCCGGTACCAAAGGTAAGATAGCCGATAAAACGGAATTTGATTTCTTCCTCATTGTCTGCAATCGCGCGAAGCTCTGCTTTGGTCGCCTCATCAATTAAGTCAGAAGTCAACCAGTTCTGATAGCATTCCATGTAGTTCATACAAAAACCCTTTCCCAAAATAATTTATTTTTATAAATAGATCAGACGGCTTTGCAGCCTATATGCGACCTGCATATGATTTCAATTTTCTTCATCCTGTGCTTTAATTTCAGTCAGCGCCTTCGCAAGCTGATCAGGGCAGGAGGTTCCCCTTCCCCGGCAATCAATTCCCGAAAGCCGCTGAATGGCTTCCTCCACCTTCATACCGGCAACCAAAGCGGCAACTCCCTGCGTATTGCCGTGACAACCGCCTACAAAATGGCATGAAACGATGGTATCTCCCTCTACGGTCAATTGGATTTCTCTCGAGCATACGCCCTCTGTCTTATAAATCAGTGTTTTCATCAGACTCTCTCCGCCGTTAAACGGCTTTTATTTTTCCAAAAGCTATTTTTTATTAGAGTATTGCATCAGAAAGCTGTCTGAACCATCCGGTCAGCGTATAACCGGAATAGCCCAACTCTAAACAGCCAATCAATGCCTGCCTTTGCCTGCTGTCCGCTGAAAAAGTCAGTTGGTAAACCCGCGCCCGTTCCTCTGCTCTGCCGATCAGCCTGCATTCTTTCAATTTAGCGCCAAGCAATTCTGCTGCCAGCAGCACTTCCCAAAGCGCTTCTCCCGCAGGCGTAATTTGAATTCGCAGCCTGTCAGGCACGGTAAGTCGGTTCTCCTCTGCCAAACGGCATGGAGCTGACGCAAGCAGCGCAAACCGAATCCATTCCTCATCGGAAAGCCGCACATTGCATGTCAGCAGCGTAAACAGGCTGTACTGATCGATCATTCGTTCAAATCGATCCATTGCCCCGTCTCCGGCACTCTCCACTGGCAGAATACAGAAATCAGCATTGCCATCGCTGACTTCCTCACAGGCAGAAGCATAATCTTCTGCCGGAAGCGTTCTGACGCCGCCTAAGACATCCGAAAAAGCAATCAGCGCCCGATCAGCATAGAGGTTTCCAAAGCATGCAACGGTAAATTCATCTGCAACGCATGCTGAGCAGACCGGCAGCGGCAATGGATCTGCAACTGCTGCCCATGCGCAAGCAAGCTCTACCCGGCTGTGCAAATCCATCTCCGCAAGCAGATTGCCGAAAAACTCCTTTTCTTCAACCGTTTTGCCCGCTGCCAATGTCTGCCCTGTCCGTTCGGTCCTGACAGTGCGAAGCAATTCAGCAAAGGCGCGGTAGCCCTCGGCAGTCGTATACTGCTCAGCTGTATGCAAATCGTCCGCTTTCTGTTCAACTGTTGTACCGTCAAGCAGCCAGCGGGCAAGCTCCTTTATATGAGCATACCTAAGTTCCCAGCCTTCTGCCAGCAATGAATCCGCTTCAATTAAATTTCGGGCGATAATTTCCGCCGGTTCCATTGATCAGGACTCAGCGATAGCATCGCTCAGTGTTTTATAACTTTGACTGAGGAAAGTTTTCAGTTCTTCAGCGGTCAGCTGACGCTGCGCCAACAGGGAAAGCGACCAGATCTGTGCTGCCGCTGCCGATTTGCCCTCTCCCTCAGGCAATTCCGCCAACCGTCGGATCAAAGGCGACGTACTGTTGAGTACCAGAGTGGACTCTGTAAGCCCCATAGGCATACTATCGCCGCTTCGGCTATAATAGCGCATCATATCCTCATAACGTCTGGTTTCTTCGGACAGATTCAACAGTGCAGGCACGCTGCTGTCTGCCAGCGCTTCAAAGACCACCTTCAGCTTGTCATTGCCGCTGACCTGCTTGAAAAGCGTTTCCAGCGCTTCATCCTTCATTACCTCGCCGTCGCCCTTGAGCGCATCCGCGATATCCGAATCGATCCGCAGGAATTTGCACTTCTTTTGCTCTTCCAAAAGATTCATAAACTGCATTTCCAGCGGTCCGTTCAGCAGCTCGACCGTAATGCCCTGCCCCTCAAAAAGTGAAATATACTGCGCCTGAGAAACCTTATCGGTGGCATAGTAGAGCTTGCCTTCATGCTTTTCCTTTGCAGACTCCAGCGCTTCATCGACTGTAACAAACTTGCCCTCACAGGTAGGCAGCAGCAAAGAAGATGCCACCCGATCATAGAATTTACGGTCCTTCAGACAGCCATATTCCACAAAGAGCTTGATATCATTCCAAAAGCCCTCGTATTTTTCCCGCTCGGTATTAAAGAGCGCATTCAGCTTGTCTGCCACCTTTTTCACAATATGCGCCGAAATTTTAGACACATATCCGCTGTTCTGAAGATAAGAACGGGATACATTCAAAGGCAGTTCCGGGCAATCCAGTACCCCACGAAGCATCAGCAAATACTCTGGAATTACTTCCTTAATATTATCCGCTACAAACACCTGATTATAGTAGAGCTTGACCTGTCCTTCCAAATTGTCATATTCACTGCGTAGAGGCGGGAAATAGAGAATTCCCTTGAAATTCAACGGATAATCCGCGCTGATATGCACCCAGAACAGCGGCTCCCGCCAATCGCCGAACACCTTATGATAAAACTGTTTGTACGCTTCTTCAGTACACTCAGAAGCGTTTTTCATCCAAAGGGGCGTCGTATCGTTTACCGGCTCCGGCACCTTTTCACTGCCGTCCTCATTCTTTTCCGACTTATCGTCAGACGCGCTTCCGTCCTCAAAATAAATCGCCACCGGCATAAATGCGCAGTACTTATCCAGAATTTCCCTCAGCTTGCCGCCGTCAAGGTATTCC
>CAZMTU010000087.1:0-10583 GCA_964569225.1 uncultured Lachnospiraceae bacterium
CATTGGAAAAAACCTTATGCTGCCGCTGGTAAACCGTGAAATTCCGGTCATTGCAGACGATTATGTAGAAATGGATTTCGGAACCGGCTGCGTGAAAATCACCCCCGCCCACGACCCCAACGACTTTTTAGTTGGTCAGCGGCACGGTCTGCCTCAGATCGTAGTATTGGACGGCGACGCAAAGATCGATTGCCCTGCCACTCGCTACCACGGTATGGACCGCTACGAAGCCCGCGAGGAAATGGTTTCCGATCTTGAAAAAGAAGGCTTCTTGGTCAAGATCGTTCCCCATGTTCACAATGTAGGCACCTGCTACCGCTGCCACAGCACAGTAGAACCGCTTACCTCAAATCAGTGGTTCGTAAAAATGGACCCCCTTGCAGGTCCCGCGCTGGAGACGGTCGCGGATGGATCGATCAAATTCGAGCCGGAACGCTTTACCAATAATTATAATCGCTGGATGGAAAATGTTCATGACTGGTGCATTTCCCGTCAGCTTTGGTGGGGACACCGCATTCCCGCTTACTACTGCGATGCTTGCGGTGAAACAGTGGTTTCCAAAGAAGAAACTCACACCTGTCCTAAGTGCGGTGCCCCTATGCGAGCAGAAGAAGATGTGCTGGACACTTGGTTCTCCTCAGCGCTCTGGCCCTTTTCCACTTTGGGCTGGCCCGATCAGACTGACGAATTGGAAAAATATTATCCTACCAGCGTATTGGTTACGGGATATGATATTATCCCCTTCTGGGTTTCCCGAATGATTTTCTCCGGACTGACGCACACCGGAAAACCCCCCTTTAAGACCGTATTTATTCATGGACTGGTGAGGGACGCCCAGGGACGGAAAATGTCTAAATCATTGGGCAACGGAATCGATCCTCTGCAAATCATCGATCAGTACGGCGCGGATGCTCTGCGGTTTGCCCTTGCCACCGGCAATGCCCCCGGCAGCGATATGCGCTTCTCGGATGAAAAAATCGAAGCTGCCCGAAACTTTAACAACAAAATCTGGAATGCCGCCCGCTTTGTGCTGATGAATCTGGACATTGAGGAAAACAGACTGCCCGATGAAAGCCTGCTGGCACTGGAAGATAAATGGATCCTATCCCGTTACAATACGCTGATCGGCGAAGTAACCGACAATTTGGACCGCTTTGAACTGGGCGTAGCGCTCTCCAAGCTTTACGACTTTATCTGGGATTTTTACTGCGACTGGTATATCGAGCTGGTAAAGCCTCGCCTTGCCGATCGCGGCTCTGAATCCAACAAAACCGCTCAATCAGTGCTGGTTTGGGTGCTTTCCGGTGTATTGAAGCTGCTGCACCCCTTCATGCCCTTTATTACCGAGGAAATCTGGCAGTCATTGCCCCATGAAGGCGAATCCATTATGGTCTCACAGTGGCCGAAGGTCAATGCAACGCTGAACTGCCCTGAGGAAGAAAAACGAATGGAAGCGCTGATCGCTTCTATTCGCGCGATTCGAAACCGCAGAGCGGAAATGAATGTAGCGCCCTCCAAGAAGGCTGCGCTCTTTATCGTTACTGATCGCAGCGACATTTACAACAGTCAGACAAACCGTTTCTTTAAAAAACTCGCCTCCGCTTCCTCGGTAACTGTCTGCCGAAGCCATCATGACGATACCGCTGTGCAAATCGTCACTGACAGCGCCACTTTCTTCATTCCGCTGGCAGAGATTATTGATCTCCGGAAAGAACTGGAACGGCTGACCGCTGAAAAAGAAAAAACTGAGGGCGAAATTGCACGATTAGAGAAAAAATTATCGAACAGCGGATTTATTGCTAAAGCACCCGAAGCCGTAGTGGCCGGCGAAAAGGAGAAGCTGGCTAAATACCGTCAGACGCTGCAAAAAACCGAAGCCGCCATTGAAAAAATCAAAATTTGATCTCTTATTACGACAAATTACGCAGACAAGCTATGGTATCCTGTAAAGGCAGGATACCATAGCTTTTTGTTGTCCTTATCAGGATGTAACCGTTCGCTCGCAAGAGCCTAAAAAACCGTGAATGAGCTCATCCTGCGGAAAGCAGAATGGTATTTATTATGAAAAAAGGAAGGATTCAAAAAATGGAAATTGCAGGCGTTTCTTGCCGGCACTTGGGCGATCAGCTCTTGATCGAAATTGAAGGCGATATTGATCACCACAGCGCCAAGTATATCAGAGAGGAGATCGACCGGGAAATCTTTGCGTCCCGCTGCAGAGTGGCGGTGATGGAACTGTCCAAAGTGGATTTCATGGACTCTTCAGGCTTGGGATTAATTTTAGGACGGTATACCCGTATGCGGGAAATAGGGGGCGTGCTGAAGCTCTCCAATCCCTCTCCTCAAACCATTAAGATTCTGGCGCTCGCCGGTGCGGACAAACTGATTCCGGTCACTTATACCAAAATGGAGGAAAGCAAACAATGAGCAGAAGTCACGAAAGCACTCAACAGAATTATTTTAAGCTGGAAATTCCTGCCCTGTCAGAAAACGAGGCCTTTGCCCGTCAGGCAGTCTGCGCCTTTGCCGCCCGGCTGGATCCCACCATCGAGGAGCTGTCCGATCTTCGGGTAGTCGTTTCAGAAGCGGTCACCAACTGCGTGGTACACGCCTACCGCCAGAAACAGGGCAATATTCAAATTTCAGTCCGCTGTACCAAAAAGCACGCCTTGAAAGTAAAAATTCGGGATAAAGGCTGCGGTATGGAGGATGTGGAACGCTGTATGCAGCCGCTGTATACGACTGATCCGGGCGGAGAGCGCGGCGGCATGGGACTCGCCATCATGCAGTCACTCTCAGACCGCTTCAAGGTGGTATCAGCGCCAGGCAAAGGCACACTGGTCAGCTTTGAAATGCAGTTAGGAAAAGAAGCGGCTTCTACATAATTTACCTGACGGAAAAAAGCCATACGCTTTTCAGATCGCTATTTTGTTCCCCCGGAAAATATCTTTCGCATAGACAGCAGCCGTCGGAACAACAGAGATTTTCCGCCTATGAGAAAGGATTGAGCAAAAATCATGGCAGACAACGAAGCATTGCTTCATAAAATCGCTGAGGGTGACGAAGGAGCGCTGGCAGAAATAGTAGAAGCCAATATGGGACTGGTGAAATCAGTAGCGCTTCGTTTCCGGGACCGCGGAACCGAATATGAGGATCTGGTCCAGATCGGCTCTATCGGTTTGATCCGCGCCGCCCGTTCCTTTGACTTTTCCTACGGCTGTATGTTTTCCACCTATGCGGTTCCACTGATTATCGGAGAGATCAGACGTCATCTGCGGGACGATGGGATCGTTAAAGTCAGCCGCACCATTCGGGCTAAGGCAGTCAAGCTGATGCACGAAAAAGAACAGTTCAGCCGCAAGGAAGGCAGAGAACCTACCCTTCGGGAACTTGCCACGCTAACAGGCATTCCCGAAGAGGAAGTTGCCATGACGCTGGACGCCGCAGGACCGGTCCGTTCGCTCAACGAGCAGATTGGAGGAGAGGACGGCGCGCCGCTTGAAAATTTTATTGCCGATCCGGAAATGCCGCTTGAAAAGCTGACCGATCGGATCGCACTTCAGCAGGCCATCGGCAGACTGACACCCCGTCAGCAGGAAATCATCCGTCTGCGCTATTTTCGCCATCTGTCCCAACAGCAAACCGGTAATCAGTTGGGACTGACGCAAGTAAAAATCTCCAGAGAGGAAAAAAAGATTCTCGCACTGCTGAAGGACGCGCTGTAACAGAAAAAATCAAAGCAGCGGCAATTTTTTCGGCAGCCTTAAAACCAATGACAAACTCTGGTGTGAACTTTCCCCTGTTCGTGGAAATTTGATTGAAAAATTCCTTGAACCCCTTCGAAAAACTTTCAAATATTGATTTTTCTATATTTCGGGAATTCAGAACTTAATATATCTGCCTTTTAATAGCTGCCGAAAAAAAATTCGGCAGCTATTTCTCATGCCGAAAATATTCATTTTTTTCACAAAAACATTTAAAAAATCGGAATTTTTTTCTTAAAGCTTGACAGATTTACGCGGTCATGTTATACTGATTTTATTACATACTTTAAAGGAGTTTTCTTGATGAAATGCCCACATACGCTCATTTCCCGCGTGACCGCTATTCTGATGCTGCTGACGGTCGGCATATGCGGTCTGCCCGCCTGCAAACAAGTTTCCGAAAAAGCAGAAACAACCGCGTTGAACGAAACCGCCGCTCCTGAAGCAGCAATTCACCGATTGAACACGATCTATTATGTAGACGCGGCAGAGCTGATTCGTTCCGCAGGCGGTATCGAATCGGAAGAAGCCTATGATCAGCTAAAGTTTTTAGTGGCCGTTCAAGGACTTCTGAACCGCACAAAGCCGCAAATGTTCGTAGAGCTGACAGCAGAACCCGGGCTGCTATACGATGAATTTGAATTTAATGTAGACCGTTTCTGGTTTGATTATCTGAAAAGCCAGAATTATATGAATTGTGACCTGCCGGATTATGAGGAAATTAAAATCACTTCCATTAATCAGGTCCTTGAAAACGCCGAACTAATGGAATTCATTTCTTTTCAGGGCTTGGCAGCATGGGACCGAGAGGTATACGCTACCTCCAATGTCGCCTCAACTGTATGCGGAATAGACGGCTATCTTCCGGTTCTTTCCGGCGGTAAATTGGAATCGCTTTTGACTGGAAAGGGAATAGAAGTAAAACTGAATCTTCAGGGAAAATTTACAGCTCAGGGAACTATTTGGGATACCGATATTCACAGCACCGGTTCAAAAAAATGCGACGCCTATCTTTGGGCGCTGGACAAATACGGCGACCGGGTAGATTCCACCCGAGTAGGCTATCTGGTAGACGCCTATGCGATGGCACCCCTGACCCGGCAAGCCCAATCACTCTTCTCTGCCGGCTCTATGTATGCCCACAATCAGGTGGTCAATCATGATTACTTTATTGAACACGGTTGCTTTGTATTTGATCTTTCCCCCTTCAGCGACAGCGTTCCGTTGGATGACAGCAGTTATGGCCGCAAAACCACCACAACTGATTACGAAACCTTTAAAAAAATATTGAAAAAACTCTATCAGCGCAACAACGGAGAGGTAGGCGTGCTCAGTGGCTTTACCCCTTGGGGCATTAAATACACTTCCGCCACCGGTGAACGCACCGAAGTCGGCGGTTTAGACGGTGAAACAACGCTTATCGCACTGGCGAATGCCTTTAATTTCGTGGTAGATGCGGATGCGCCCAGTATGGCTTCACTTGCCAGCGCCTCTTTTTATTCTCATGTAAAACTGGAATCAAGTTACAGCAATCCAACCCCCGAACCGATTACCTATGACCGCGCTAAAAAATATGTGCATATCTATATGGGCGACTATGACGGAGCCGCTTGGGCAAACCGCGCAATTGCCAAATATTTTACAGGCGACCTGCGGGGCGACCGAACGGTAACATGGGCCTTCAACCCCAATCTCTCCCAGCGCATTCCCCAAGCATTCCAGTTTATACAGCAAAACCGCACTGACAAAGACTATTTTATCTGCGGCGACTCCGGAGCAGGCTACTGCTTTCCTGATTTGTTTCGAGGCAACAATACCACCCGCAAGCATATTTCAGGACTGCCTGACGGCATGGACGCACTTACCCGATGGAATCAGCAATATTACAGCCAGTTCGGACTGACAATTACCGGTTTTCTTTTAAGCCATGATGTTTATCTCGGCGGACGAAATTATGAAAATCAGATTACCGCGCAAACCGCAAACGCGTTCGCTTCTTTTTCCCCCAACGGCATTCTGTCCAATCGTCTTCCTCAAACCGGCGCAATTAATTTAGGCAGTGACGGCCGCCTCGCCCGGTATACTCAAAACGGAAGCAATCTAATTTTTTCCATGCTGCGATTCGATATTCACTACGGAAATGTTTCTGAAGACGCGCCGAGAATTGTAAACGAACTGCAAACAACCTCAGACAGAGTCATCGCGATTCGTTCCATTCTTTCTTCTCCCAAACAGTTGGGTGAAATCATGGACGAGGTGGAAAAACAGTATAAAAATGTAGAATTTGTAGATGCTTATAACTATTTCCGAATGGCGGAAGCGGCATACCGGTAACCGTTTATATCTTTTCATCTCAAGCGCTCTTTCGGAGCGTGTTAGAAAGAAATCCTTTGGCTTTCTATTGACAAACTACCTTAGAACGGTTATAATAAGGGAAAATTGTTGCATCATCATTCTAACAGAATAATTTAATTCTGGAAAGGAGGTTCGCCATGCTGATTGATGTTAAAAATTTACTGAAAGGTCAGACTGATCGGATAGAATTTGACTATCTGACACCGCCGCCCGAAAATTTCGACGATATAGCGTTTACCGGCGACGTCCGCATTACCGGTTATGTGCTGAATCAGGGCGGATATATCTCCCTCTCCGCCGACGCTGCGCTCCCCTTCCGTACCCACTGCTCCAGATGCTGGAAGGAACTGCAGTCGGAATTTTCCCTTCATTTTAATAAGTCGCTGGCAGTAAAAAACACGCTGGAAAATGAAGACAATGATGACTATTTACTGATCATTGATAATAAGGTGGATTTGGATACGCCGCTTTTGGAAGCAGTACTGCTGGAATTCCCCTATACTTTTCTCTGCAAAGAAGACTGTAAAGGACTTTGTTCCAAATGCGGCGCTGATCTCAATGAAGGTGACTGCGATTGCCCTAAAAAAGAAGTAGACCCCAGGCTGGAGATTTTGAAAAAACTACTTGACAAATAAAGAAAAATGCGCTATACTGTATGGGTATGTTGAAAGTTTAACGGGAGGTGTAGATTCATGGCAGTACCAAAGAGAAAAGTATCGAAGGCAAGACGCGATAAAAGACGCTCGAATGTTTGGAAGCTGGATGCGCCCGGCATTCATAAATGCCCCAAGTGCGGTGAATATGTTTTATTCCATAGAGTTTGCAAGAATTGCGGCACATATAAGGGCAAGGAAATCTTAAAGACTGAGGCTTGACTTTGAAGTAAGCGGTGAGGGCGTGTATTTGGGCACGCCCTTATTTTCTTCATAACCGCCACGCTCGTGAGCAGCTTATTCTCATAGCGCCTAAAATTCTGTTTATCTGTAAAACCGTTCGAAAGGAAGAATACCATTTATGGTCACTGTACAGTCGGTAGAACCGGGTTCTGCCGCAGAAAAAGCAGGGGTGCTGCCCGGCGATATCCTGCTGTCCATGAACGGGCATGAGATTTCCGACGTACTGGACTATCGTTTTTATCTCATCGACCGCTCCTTATCCTTACTGATTCACAGAGGACCGGAGCTGGTTACCTTTGAACTCCAAAAGGATGAATACGAAGACATCGGATTGGAATTTGAGACCTACCTAATGGACCGCAAGCACACCTGCCGAAATCAGTGTATCTTCTGCTTCATTGATCAGCTTCCGCCCGGTATGCGGGATACTCTTTATTTCAAGGACGATGATTCCCGGCTGTCCTTCCTGATGGGTAACTATATCACGCTTACCAATATGAAGGATGCGGATATTGACCGGATTATTAAAATGCACATGAGCCCCATCAATGTTTCAGTGCATACCACTTCTCCCGAACTGCGCTGCAAGATGCTGCACAACCGTTTTGCGGGCGACAGTCTTCGGCATCTCCGGCGGCTGGCGGATGCCGGCATCGCGCTGAACGCTCAAATCGTGCTCTGTAAGGGAGTCAACGACGGCGCGGAGCTTGAACGCACCATGATCGATCTCGCAAAGCTTACCCCCTCTCTGCAAAGCGCTGCAATTGTGCCGGCAGGCATGACCCGCTATCGGGAAGGACTTTATCCCCTCTCGCCATTTACCCGGACAGAAGCGAGCGATGTCATTGATCAAGTGGATGCCTTTGCCGAAAAATGTTTGAAGGAAACGGGTTCCCGACTCTTTTTCTGCTCAGACGAGCTTTATTTACAGGCAGGACGGGCGCTGCCCGAAGCTGACTACTACGAAGGATATCCTCAGCTTGACAACGGTGTAGGCATGATTACCTCTATGCGGGAAGAATTCTTAGCGGAACTGCCCTATCTGGAAGAGGACTATAATATTCAAAAGACCTTTTCCTTCTCCATCGCTACCGGCGCGGCGGCGTATGGCTTCATCTCCGAGATCACGGCGGCATTGTGTGAGCACTGCCCCAATCTGACCGGACAAGTCTACCGAATCGAAAACAATTTTTTCGGACCGCAAATCACTGTTGCAGGTCTGCTCTGTGGCTGCGATTTATATGAACAGTTAAAAGACAAACCGTTAGGCGGCAAGCTGTTCATTTCCTCCAACATGCTTCGAGATGCCGGCGACCTCTTTTTAGATGACTGGTCACTGTCTGAGTTGTCGGACAAGCTCGGTGTTCCGATTCAGCCGGTAAACACCGACGGCGCTGAATTTATCCGAAGCATATTGGAATAACAGATCTGTTCCGGCTCCCCCGCATAAAAATTTTCAGAGCGCTTGGGAAAACGAACCGCAAAGTCAACCGCCCCTTTCCCTTTAATCGGAAAGCTTTTTGAAAAGCGGTCCGTCGGTTTGCGCTTCACAATCAGTAAGCCCCTGTAAAAACCTTATCAAACACGCCATTTTAAAGCTCATAAAATTATTAAGGACCTTCTTATAAAAACTTCTTGATAAAGTTTGAAGCAGCGTCTCAAAAAATAAATCTAACTCCAACAGATACCGAAAAGATTCCAGCTTCTGTGTCAGTATAACGTGAGATGGCTGCGCATTTGCTGCACAGTCTGTATAAAAATCTGGCCGTATGGCAGAAAGGGATGGTCATAGCTATGTCCAAACCAATTGCAGCGATCGTGGGACGCCCCAATGTGGGCAAATCGACGCTGTTCAACAAATTAGCAGGTGAGCGAATCGCCATCGTGGAGGACACGCCGGGGGTTACCCGTGACCGTATTTACTATGAAATAGAATGGCGAAATAAGCCATGTATGCTCATAGACACCGGAGGGATCGAACCCCGAACCGATGATGTGATTTTAAAACACATGCGAATGCAGGCGCAGATCGCCATCGACAGCGCTGATGTAATCATCTTTCTCTGCGATGTTCGGGCCGGTCTTACTGCGGATGACCGCGAGATTGCCGCTATGCTGCTGCGCTCCGGCAAGCCCATAGTGCTTGCTGTCAATAAATGCGACAGCATTGGCGCCCTGCCGCCTGAATACTATGAGTTTTATGAACTGGGCTTTGCCATGGATCCTATTCCCCTCTCTTCCATTCACGGAAGCGGCACCGGCGATCTGTTGGATGCCGTATATGACCGCTTCCCTGAACAGGAAGTGGAAGAAGAGGATGATGACCTCATAAAGGTAGCAGTCATTGGCAAACCGAACGCCGGAAAATCTTCCTTAATTAACCATATTTTAGGGGAGGATCGGATGATTGTTTCTGATATTGCTGGCACTACACGGGACGCGATCGATACCTACGTGGAAACACCTCAAGGACGCTTTATGTTGATCGACACTGCCGGTATCCGCCGTCAAAGCAAGGTCGAAGACCGGATTGAAAAATACAGCGTATTGCGCGCCAAAATAGCGGTAGAACGGGCAAATGTTTGTCTGATCCTTATTGACGCCGCCGAAGGAATCACCGAACAGGACGAGAAAATCGCCGGTATTGCCCATGAAGCGGGCAAAGCATCTATTATTGTAGTCAACAAATGGGATCTTATTGATAAAGACAACTCCACCGTGAACAGCTTCACCAATAAGATCCGCACGGCGCTTGCCTATATGCCCTATGCGCCTATTCTCTTCGTATCTGCTAAAACCGGTCAGCGGGTAACTAAGCTGTTCGATCAGATTGCATATGTTCACAATCAGGCATGCACCCGGATCACAACCGGCATGCTTAATGATATGCTGTCGGATGCCACTACCCGAGTTCAGCCTCCCTCCGATAAGGGACGCCGCCTAAAAATCTATTATATGACGCAAGTGGGCATTCAGCCGCCCTCTTTTGTAATTTTCTGCAATGATATTCGGTTGTTTCACTATTCATATCAACGCTATATTGAAAATCAGCTCCGTGAGGTTTTCGGCTTTAACGGCACGCCCATTAAACTGATCCTCCGGCAAAGAGGCGAGGAGGCAGGCAACCAATGACCGAGTTTCTATATAAGCTGCTATTTAACAACATCAGCAGTGAAGGCTATCTTTTTCATTTGTTCGGAATTACCGTAACTGACGGAAATATTCCGTCAGCCGGCAAGCTGGCTCCCCTTTTCCTCATAGCGTTGCTTTGGCTAATCGCTTCCTATCTGATCGGAAGCATTAACTGCTCGCTTCTCATCTCTAAATATGCTTTCCACGATGACATTCGAAATCACGGCAGCAAAAATGCCGGTTCTACTAATATGAACCGTACCTACGGTTCTAAGGCTGCGGCTGTAACACTTTTAGGCGATATGCTCAAGGGCGTTGTAGCAATATTGCCTGCTCAGATCTTTTTGGGGGCAAATGTAGCTTACCTCTGTGGCTTTATCTGCGTTTTAGGACACTGTTTTCCAATATTTTTTGACTTCAAGGGCGGCAAAGTAGT
>CAZMTU010000088.1:0-10469 GCA_964569225.1 uncultured Lachnospiraceae bacterium
TCGACCGGGTATGCCCTCTCCGATCCAAATAGCGGCGCGGCAAGTTCAGAAAGCGGCTACAAGTATATTATCCCTGTCAATTCCACTGTAGATGAAGCATACACCGAAAGCGACCTGCTGAAGATCGCTACTGTAACCGATACAGACGGTTCTATTGCCGCATCCTACCGTCTATACGGTACCGCACTTAACATCGCATCCGCTAACAATACGCCCTACCCTTCCATTGAAGAAGCCGCTGAAGCAGCAGGGGAAGGCGAAACGGTCACGATTCTTTGCACTATCCCTGAAGCAGTTACGCTTCCGGCTGGTTTTACGGTCACTATTGATCTTTGCGGTCAAACCGTTGCCGACCTGACAGTAGACGGTAATGTTATTCTGACCGACTCCGCAAACAGCGGCAGGATCACTTCACTGACAGTAAACGGAAACGCTTCTGTTAAAAACGGAATTTATGACACTATTACAGCGAACGGCTCGCTGACTGTCAGCGGCGGCATAATAAACGGCTCAATTAACGGTACCGGCAGCATTTTACTTTCAGGCGGCGCATACATTCAAGGACTGGTACTGCCCTTACAGACTGATTACGAAGACGGTTACGGTATGTCTGAACCGACAAATAACGGATATACTTATGTAACCAAGCAAAATGCCATTGTTCTTGAGCTTTGCGACGGCAATAATCTGCTGGAAACCCGCATTTACGAGGATGGCAAACTGATTTCCTCTATCGGAAGCAGTAAAAAAGACGGATATGTCCTCGCAGGCTGGTCTGTCGAAAAGGGCGGCAAGCCAACCATATCAGATGACGCAGCCGCTTCGCTTGAAAAGTCCGCGACCCTCTATGGCAGCTATATAAAACAGCCGCTCTTCTTCTTCCTCGGCTCGTCGGTCACCTACGGTCAAGCTACAGGCGGCAGATCCTTCATAGAAGAAATGGCTGATCTCTATAATATCGCCTATCAGAAAGAAGCGGTCTCGGGAACCACGCTGGTAGACAACGGTTCAGGCTCCTATGTTCAGCGGATGCTGAATAATTTCAGCCCCGACGCATCCCCTGATTTACTGCTTGTACAGCTCTCCACTAACGACGCCACCCAAAATAAACCGCTGGGTACTGTTTCCGGATCCACCGATATGGCCGATTTTGACACCTCCACTGTGATCGGCGCTATGGAATACATTATTGCCTACGCTAAGGAAACATGGGGCTGCCAGGTTGCCTTCTATACGAATCCCAAATACAGCAGCAGCGCTTATGTGAAAATGATCAATGCGCTCTATGAGCTTCAAGAAAAATGGGATATTCAAATTATTGACTTTTATTACTATAAGAATATGGAACCGCTGAGTGATTCCGCGCTTAGTCGTTATATGGCTGACAGCATTCATCCCAATGCGCAGGGATATAAGTGGATGGCAGGCATTTTGGGCGAAGCATTGCTGACGGAAGCGCACAGTGAACACTGCGGCGTATACACCCACAAAGACCCCACCTGCACAGAAGCAGGCGGCGATGAATTCACCTGTGTAATCTGTAATCAGGTTTTCCTTGAAAACGAGATTGAAGCGGCGGGACATCAATTTTCAAACGGCAGCTGCATCGTGTGCGGCGAAAAGGACCCCAGCGTACAGCCGCCTGAAACCGACGATCCGACAACCAAACCGGACGACAAACCCGTCACCGAACCGGATAATAAACCGACTACCGATCCCGATGACAAACCTGAAAGTCCGGTTACCGGCGATACGCTTATAAGCGTCCTTGCGGTGAGCGCACTGATTGGCGCTTGCCTTCTGATCCTTCTTTCAAAGAAAAGAAAGATACAATAAAGTATTGACCGTTTAAATGGGACGCGGCATTTAGGTGCCGCGCCCCATTTTGATTTGATATTACAGATGTAAAATCATTTTTAAACGTCCCGATAATTCCAACAGTCCAAAAATATTTTTATAATCCATTTTAGGTCAGAGCATCTTGAACACTGTCCGCGGGTGAAATTTGATTTCTGTCCTTTATCCCTTGACAGGGATAGTTTTCCATGCTAAAATAAATGCGTTAAATAAATTTACTGAACTGGTGTGAAAGCACCGTTTTTTCATTATTTTAGCAAAAAGGAAATGAACTATGAAAAAAATGCTCTCCTACCTAAAAAACTATAAGCTGGAATCAGTGTTGGGTCCGCTTTTTAAGCTGCTGGAAGCCTCCTTTGAACTGCTGGTTCCGCTGGTGGTAGCCGCTATCATTGATGTTGGAATTGCAAACGGCAACCGCTCTTATGTCATCCGCATGACGCTGGTGCTGATCGGTCTGGGATTGGTGGGACTCGCCTGCTCTGCCACCGCTCAGTTTTTCGCAGCCAAAGCTTCTGTAGGAATGGCAACCGGTCTGCGGCGCAATCTGTTTGCACAAATTCAAACCTTCACCTACTCCGATCTGGACGAAATCGGCACCTCTACCCTGATCACCCGCATGACCAGCGATATCAATCAGGTGCAGTCAGGCATCAATCTGCTGCTCCGCCTTTTCCTGCGTTCGCCTTTTATTGTATTTGGCGCCATGATCATGGCCTTCACCATTAATGTAAAGGCGGCAATGCGATTTGTTGTCACCATCCCGGTTCTGTCTATTGTGGTATTCGGCATTATGCTCATTTCTATTCCTATGTACCGAAAGGTTCAGGAAAAGCTGGATCAGGTTCTTCGAATCACCCGTGAGAATCTTACCGGCGTCCGTGTAATCCGTGCCTTCTGCAAGGAAGCAAGCGAAACCGATGAATTTGACAGCCGAAACAATCAACTTAATAAAATGCAAAAAACTGTGGGATTGATTTCGGCGCTGATGAATCCGCTGACCTATGTGCTGATTAATTTAGCGATTCTTTGGCTGATCAACACCGGCGCAAATCTCACTAATGACGGTATTTTAACTCAAGGACAGGTGATTGCCCTCTATAACTATATGTCTCAGATTCTTATTGAACTGATTAAGCTTGCGAATCTGATTATCACTGTTACCAAAGCGGCTGCCTGTGCAGGGCGGATCAGCAAAATACTGGAGTTTCAGTCTTCCGTTAATTATCTTCCCTACGCAAAAGACAATAGCGGCTGCCGAATTGAATTCAAAAACGTATCCGCTTCATACCGCGGAGCAAGCGATCATGCCATTGAATCGATCAGCTTTCAAGCGTCCCCCGGTGAAGTGATTGGCATCATCGGCGGTACTGGCGCAGGTAAAAGCACGCTGATCAACTTGATTCCCCGTTTCTACGACTGCTCCGACGGTGAAGTACTGGTAGACGGCGTAAATGTGCAAGCTTGGAAAGAAGCGGCACTGCGGTCAAAAATCGGAATCGTCCCTCAGCGGGCACAGCTTTTCAAGGGTACTATCCGTGAAAACCTTCTGTGGGGCAATCCGGAGGCCGATGAGGATAGCCTGTGGGAAGCGCTCAGGATTGCTCAAGCGGTAGATATAGTGAGATCCAAGCAAGGCGGACTGGACGCGCCTGTAGAACAAAGCGGTAGAAATCTCTCAGGAGGGCAACGCCAACGGCTGACCATTGCCCGAGCGCTGGTCCGTAAGCCGGAAATCTTAATTTTGGACGATTCCGCCTCCGCGTTAGACTATGCGACCGATGCTGCTCTGCGCAAAGCGCTTCGGGAAATGCCTGACGCGCCTACTGTTTTAATTGTATCTCAGCGCACATCCTCTCTGATGCACGCGGATAGAATCATTGTATTGGATGACGGCAAGGAAGTCGGCACCGGCAGTCACAATGAGCTTCTCCAAAACTGTCCCGTATATCAGGAGATTTATTACTCCCAGTACCCGAAGGAGGAAGCAACCGCATGAAAACCACCCCTGAGAAAACGACTAAATCCTCAAAAAAAGCAAAGAAAATAGACTTTAATACGTTGAAAAAGGTAATGCGTTATATCAACCGGTATCTGCCCTTCCTGCTTTTGACCATCCTGCTGGCAACGCTGACCGTCATGCTTACCCTCTACCTGCCGATCCTCATTGGTGATGCCATCGATGGCATTGTCGGCAAAGGCGCGGTTGATTTTACAATCGTCCTTACCATGCTCAGCAGAGCGTTGATGGTGATATGGCTGACTGCCGCAGCGCAATGGCTTATGAACATCTGCAACAACCGGATTACCTATCATGTTGTACGGGATATCCGCCAGGACGCGTTCCGCAAGATTCAAAAGCTACCGCTGGCGTACTTAGACGGTCATTCGGCGGGCGATATTGTTTCCAGAGTCATTGCCGATGTGGATCAGTTTGCGGACGGTCTGCTTATGGGCTTCACTCAGCTTTTCACCGGTGTGCTTACGATTTTAGGCACTCTGTTTTTCATGCTAAGCATTTCATGGCAGATTACGCTGGTGGTAGTGCTGGTTACCCCTCTTTCTTTGATCGCGGCAGGCTTTATTGCGTCACACACACATTCTATGTTTCTGCTCCAATCACGCACCAGAGGCGAACAAACAGCATTTATTGAAGAAATGTTAGAGGGGCAGAAGGTAGTTCGCGCTTTTGGTCATGAAAAAGCCTCAATGGAGCAATTTGACGAAATCAACAGTCGGCTGGCAGACTGCTCCCTGCGCGCCATCTTTTACTCTTCTCTCAGCAATCCGGCTACCCGTTTTGTGAACAACGTAGTCTATGCGGCAGTGGCGCTCGTCGGAGCGCTGACCGCCATCGCCACAGCAGGCAGCGAAGCTGCTTTTACGGTAGGCTCGCTTACCTGCCTGCTTTCGTATGCTAACCAATACACCAAACCCTTTAACGAGATTTCCGGTGTAGTAACCGAACTGCAAAACGCGCTGGCATGTGCTTCCCGAATCTTCGAACTTATAGATACCCCCTCTGAGCAGCCGGATGCGGCTGACGCAAAAGTGCTTCCCCGAACAGACGGCGCCTATCTGCTGGAGAATGTTTCGTTCTCCTATTCACCTGAACGTCCTTTGATCGAGGAACTTGATTTGACGGTTCAGCCTGGACAGCGAGTTGCCATTGTCGGTCCTACCGGCTGCGGTAAAACGACCATGATCAATCTGCTGATGCGCTTTTATGATATTAAAAGCGGTGCTATTCTGTTGGACGGAACAGACATCCGTCACTGCACCCGTCACAGTTTGCGTAAAAACTACGGCATGGTATTACAGGAAACATGGCTGAAACCCGGAACTGTTCGTGAAAACATTCTTATGGGCCGTCCTGATGCCGACGAAGAGGAAATGATTGCCGCAGCCAAGGCTGCTCACGCGCACAGTTTTATCAAGCGGCTTCCTAACGGCTATGACACCGTGATTGGTGAAGATGGAGGACAACTTTCACAGGGGCAAAAACAGCTTCTATGTATCTCTCGAATTATGCTGGCTAAACCGCCGATTCTAATTTTGGATGAAGCAACTTCTTCTATTGATACCCGTACTGAACTGAAAATTCAAAATGCCTTTGCTAAACTAATGCAAGGACGCACTTCCTTCATCGTTGCGCACCGGCTGTCCACCATTCGGGAAGCCGATATTATTCTGGTAATGAATAACGGACATATCATTGAGCAAGGCAGTCACAACGAACTGCTTGCCGCAGGCGGCTTCTATGCCAAACTATGGAACAGTCAATTTGATATCGCCTGAGCTTTTTAGTAAATGTAACTAAGAATATCTAAAAAACACTTGAATTTATTTCAAATCTATGATAAAATAGCCGTATAAAGTTATTGCGCACACAGTCAACGGCTACTTCAAAAATTTCGCTTAGCGGCTTTCGCGCTCTTCCTCTTTCAAGTTTTCCGGACGCGAAATTTTCCATCATTGGACGGATCGCTATTGTCCGTATAAAGTTATTGCGCACACAGTCAACGGTTATTCCGAAAATTTCGCTTGGCGGCTTTCGCGCTCTTCCCCTTTCAAGTTTTCCGGACGCGAAATTTTCCATCATTTTGCCATTGTATTTTAAAGCAGCACCGCTGTATTTTACGAAAGTAGGTGCCTTATGACGCCAAATCAAATCAGAACTCCCATGACCACGAACATTCTCAGGATTCAAATATTGAAACAAAATCTCATCAACAGAATCGTCGTAATAAACGAAGTGCAGCCATGAAGGATCTCCCTATCACCGCATTCGTGGCACTAATTTATATTATTATTGCCGCCATTTTTGATCTGTGGCATCCACTATGGCTGATTTTTCTCGTCATTCCTATCATTCATTCCATTTTTCAGGCAGTTACCTTTAAAAAAGCTTCTAAATTTAATTATCCCTTTCTGACGCTGCTTGTTTTTCTTTGTCTCGGATTCTTCGGCGGCTTGTGGCATCCCGGCTGGTTGGTCTTTCTCACGATTCCCCTCTACTATTCACTGATCGCTGCAATTCGACATAAAAACGCCAATCATTTTGCCTATCCGATTCTCGCCGTCATCGCTTTTCTGATCCTCGGCCTCTACTTTGATTTGTGGCATCCGGGTTGGGCTGTTTTTCTTACTATTCCGATTTATTATGCGCTGACCGACTGGTTGAAACGGCTTTTCTGATGCATAAAAAAATCCCTGCGGAACATACTGTTCTCGCAGGGACTTTTTGCTCCCTTACTTTAATCAAAGGATTGATTTTATGCAGGATTCTACCCCCGAAATGCCAATCGGATTTGCGCTGACGCTGGCATTGCATCCCTCTGCCATGCAGCGGTATGCATCTATGGACGAAAAAATGCAGCAGCAGTATTTAGGGCGTGCCGCCAATGCGTCCACCCGCGCTGAAATGATTTCGCTGATCAAAGAGTTAGAGGATTCCGCAGAATAAACGCTTTTGCCGGATGGCAAAAGCTTACCGGACAAAGCATTTTAAACAGACCTTACACTGCTTTGTCCGGTCCTTCTGCTCAGTCTAAATTTATATAGGCTAAAAAAATGGAAAAATAGTGAAATTATTCTCATTCTACATATTTTATTCACAATTATGCAGTATAATATTTTTGAATCACATTTTAATCACAAGGTACATTGTACCGTATATGGTCAGTGCCTGCAACAGCCTGACAACTGCGGAGATTCCCGGCACAGCCCCGCAGTTTCAGTACAGTGTCGGAGAAGGATGACAAATATGGCTAAATTAAAGAAATCCGATCATTTTTCCGGTGTAAAAGGACCGGTCATTACCATCGTAATGGACGGCGTAGGGCTGGCGCCCGCAAATGAAGGCAATGCCATTGCGGCAGCTTCTACCCCTACCCTCGATATGCTTATGTCCCAATTCCCTTGGGTAACGCTAAAAGCCCATGGAACTGCAGTCGGTCTGCCTTCGGATGATGACATGGGGAACTCCGAAGTAGGGCATAACGCGCTGGGGGCCGGACAGGTCTTTGCGCAAGGCGCAAAATTGGTTTCCAATTCCATTCAAAGCGGAAAAATGTTCACCTCTCAGACTTGGTGCGATCTGATTGACAATGTAAAGAAAAATAATTCCACCCTTCATTTTTTGGGGCTGTTTTCTGATGGCAATGTGCATTCACACATTGATCACCTGAAAGCCATGATTGCCGAGGCCAAAAAAGAGGGTGTGTCCCGCATTCGTCTGCACATTCTTATGGACGGCCGCGATGTAGGTGAAACCTCGGGTATGGACTACATTAAGCCTTTTGAAGCTTTCCTAAGCGAACTGCGCGCTCCTGATTTTGACATTAAAATCGCTTCCGGTGGCGGACGTATGAAGATTACCATGGACCGCTACGAAGCCAACTGGGCAATGGTAGAACTGGGCTGGAAAACCCATGTACTGGGAGAAGGGCGCGAGTTCGCTTCCGCTGAAGAAGCATACACAACGCTTCGTGCCGAAACCGGCGCTATTGACCAAGATTTGCCGCCTTTTGTTATTGCGGAAAACGGCAAGCCGGTTGGCACTATAGAAGACGGGGACAGCGTAATCTTCTACAATTTCCGGGGTGACCGTTCGATTGAAATTTCCAAAGCATTTGACGAGGGTGATTCCTTCGACAAATTTGATCGGATTCGCAAGCCGGATGTGATGTACGCCGGCATGCTGGAATATGACGGTGATCTGCATATTCCCGCTCATTATTTGGTCAATCCCCCTGAGATCACCAACACAATGAGCGAATTTATGACCGACACCGGCATTCGGATCGCCGCCATATCGGAGACTCAGAAATACGGTCATGTAACCTACTTCTGGAACGGAAACCGCTCAGGCAAGTTCTCCGAAACACTGGAAACCTATGTAGAAAAGCTTTCCGACATCGTTCCGTTTGAGCAGCGTCCTTGGATGCAATGCGCCGAGATTACCGATAAGATGATTGAACTCATCTCCTCCGGCAAATATGATTATATTCGGGTTAATTACCCCAATGGCGACATGGTAGGACATACCGGTAATTTCTGGGCGACTAAAATCTCCATTGAAGCGCTTGATCTTCAGCTTGCCCGTCTGCTTCCTGTCATTGATAAGGCAGGCGGTGTGGCGATCATCACTGCCGACCACGGAAACGCTGATGAAATGTACGAAGTGGACAAGAAGACCGGCAAGGTAAAGTACAACAAAGACGGTTCTCCCAAGGCAAAAACCAGTCACACCCTAAATCGGGTTCCCTGCATTATTTACGATAAGTTCAATAAAGACGCTTACAATGTAAAGGAAGACAAGGGGCAGTTTGGACTATCCAATGTGGCGGCGACTACCGTCAACCTGATGGGTTATGAAGCGCCGAACATGTGGGATGAAAGCATTATTGAATTAAAATAAGCTATAAAGAACAGCCGCTTTCTTTCAAGAAAGCGACGCAAAGAACTTTTATAAAGGCCGGCAAATACTTGCCGGCCTTAGGTTGTCCAAAAACTATAATTGTTTGGCAGCTTGCAAAAAGCTTTGATCGACCTTTTCTCAAAAGGTCGTGGGTTCTTAGGGCGAAGCCCTAAGTCGCCCTCCTCAGAGAGCGAAATCCCCCGGCCTTTCTCTTTTTGTGAGCTTTTTCTCTTGGACTTTTTAGGCAAGAGAAAAAGCTCACAAACGAATTTGCACTTTTTAGTGAATAGCGCAATTTATTCTGGACTTTCCCGACAGACTGAGAACAAAATCCTATTGGGGCTTTACTTCAAGCCCTATTTAGGGGACTTTTTTAAGTCCCCTAAAGCCTTCAAAAACATTTAGATAAATGGCATGTTTCTATGTTTTAAATTTTAAAGCTTCAATTTTTCTACACGCTGAGGACGAAGGATGGAGGATGGAGGACGGCAAATATTTGCCGTCCTTTTTTCTGACAACGGCCGCATTAAGATGATATCAGCGGCTGAAGCGATATTATAGCCAGCGACGGCTGATTGATCAAGCAAATTCAACCAACCCTCTAATTATATTTTTCCTCTGCCGATTCATTCAAGACTTTCGCCTAAGACTTTCGCATGCTCTGCAACGGCAATAAAACGCGGATCATTCCGTACAGGATCAAACCATTCCAAACCGTTCGGCTGAGTCAAACAGGCATACAGGTCAAAATTGGAATTTGCAATCAAATCCACAAGAAAGTGACCTGTTCCGTCCGATGCGTATGCATGGTTAAAATCATTCTTTTTCATTTTAATTTCCCCAAAAAAGGTTGATCCCCCCATTTTCAGCAGCGTTCCGTCGGGTACAGTATACCACTGTTTTACCAAAAGAAGCACCTCTTCCAGTTCGTGAAGTCCCTGTTCTGTTTCCCCTCTTCCGCAAAGGGCCGCAGCCAATCTCGTCCGCGTCAAAATATACCAATACATCCAACCGTCCGGAACACTGCCATCACCAAAGACTTTAATCATTTGTATGCACATTCTTTGCCAATTTACACTATCGTCGGCAGTTCTGTACGGATTATGCACTTCCCTATCAAGCAGGCGGATAACAGCTTCTAAATTGGCTGCATAATGCGAAGTTAAATATTTATCCCGATTGCCCAGCAGAAGATAACGTTCCTCTAAAATACCTATCCGTTCTCTCTGAATAAACCGTGTATCTGCGTTCAGCCAGTCCTTGACCTCCTCTTCCTCACAGACCAGACACATATAACGGACCGCGTTTCTGCGCATAACGCTGTCACCGCTTTCCTTTAAAAGACGTTCACACACCTCCCTGAGCAACGGCATATATTCGTCCAGTCTATCACGATTGAATCTGGCAATATCACCCGCCAGCGAACTCATAATATGGTAGTCGTTAGGATATTTGTGATAATACCTGACGGCAAGCTGAAGTCTTTCTTCCTTGTCATGCGTACTGCTCCGTTGCCTGAAATAGCGTTGAACATCTTCCTTCGCGCCCATGTCATCATTGCCAAGCAGAGTATCAATGGTAATACCGAAGTAATTAGCGATACTTGGCAATAAAGTAATATCGGGATACCCATCGCCCGTTTCCCTAAGTTAAAGATATTGTTGGGTAAAAAAAGATGTGTCAGTCGATT
>CAZMTU010000089.1:0-10425 GCA_964569225.1 uncultured Lachnospiraceae bacterium
AGGGGGGGAAGCGCCGGTGTTGTGGACCTTTGCAGACGCCGAAGGGAATATCCTTGATTCCGGCGAAAAAAATATTTCGCTTACGCTTGATCAGCCGCATCTCTGGTCAGATGAGGAACCGTACCTTTATCGGCTGACGCTTTGCTGTGAGGGCGAATGGATTCTTCTGCCTGTCGGTCTGCGCAAGATAGAAGTCAAAAACAAGGTTGTATACATCAACGGAAAAAAGGTGAAAGCAAAAGGCGTCAACCGTCATGACAGCCATCCGATACTTGGACATGCCACTCCCTATGAGCATATGCTGGAGGACATTTTGCTGCTGAAGCGCCATAATGTTAATATGATCCGCACATCTCACTACCCTAATGATCCCCGGCTTACTGAGCTGTGCGACCGCTATGGAATCTATGTGGTTGATGAAACCGATTTGGAATGCCACGGTATGTGGGCCATGGGCAACGGTAATTGGTTGAGCGAAAATCCAGAATGGCGGGAATCGTATCTGGACCGTGTAAAACGGATGGTCGAACGGGACAAAAATCATCCTTCGATTATCATGTGGTCATTGGGGAATGAATCGGGCTACGGGGATAATCACCGTGCGATGAGTATTTATATCAAATCAAGGGATAAGAGCCGATTAGTTCACTATGAGGGCTGCAATGCCGGATGGAAGGGAACTGATCAGGAAGTTGAGTATTTAGACATTGAAAGCCGGATGTATCCGAATCCCGCTTATTGCGCTTCCTATTGCGAAGATGACCGCTATACGCTCCCCTTTTTCCTTTGCGAATACTGCCATGCCATGGGCAACGGACCCGGCGATCTGAAGGATTACTGGGATGTGATATGGTCGCATGACAGCTTCTTCGGCGGCTGTGTATGGGAAATGATTGATCACTCAGTAGCAATTGATATAAACGGCAAAACCGGTTATACTTATGGCGGAGATTTCAATGATCATCCCAATGACGGCAATTTCTGCGTAGATGGGCTGGTTTATCCCGACCGTAGGCCTCATACCGGTATGCTGGAGTTAAAGCAGGTGCTTACCCCCTTTGTGATTACTTCTGATGATCCGGCCAGCGGTCATTTTGTCCTGAAAAGCCGCCGTTTCTTTAAAGATTTGTCTGATCTGAAGTTGGTTTGGAAGCTGAAAAAGAACGGAAAAACGGTTTCAGCGGGTGAAAAAGCACTCTCAACTGTTCCCGGCGGGGAGGAAGCCATTGACATTGCCCTTCCGGAATCTGTTTCCGGTTTCACCACGCTGAATTTCTCCGCAGTACAAACTGCAGCTACTGATTGGGCAGATATTGGCTATGAAGTAGGCTTCTATCAGTTTGAGCTGTCCGCTGAGGCTGAAACGGCGCCTATGCCCGAACTGTCCGGCACACTTCGCAAGCAGCAGAAGGGAAATCTTTTGAATATTTCAATCGGCGAAACGGTCTATACCTTTGACCTTTTCCATGGACTGCTTTGCGGAATCAGCGACAGCGGCAAAGCGCTGCTGGATGCGCCTGTCATGCCTACCGTATGGCGTGCACCTATGGATAACGATAAAGATATTCGCCATAGGTGGCAGAATTACGGGTTCCACCGCGCGTTTGTGAAATGCTATTCGGCATATATATCAGCTGAAAGTGCCGATAAAATTACGGTTACAACCGATATTTCACTGGGTGGGTATACCCGCCAGCCTATTCTCTATGCGTCAATAGATTATACTGTGACCGCAGATGGAAGTTTGACAATAGCGCAGAAAGTAAAAGTAAATGCTTACGAGGATCATTTCCCCTTCTTGCCCAGATACGGAATGACCTTTGTCATGCCGCAAGGCAGCGAAAAATTAACCTATTATGGCTACGGTCCGCATGAGAGCTATATTGATAAGCACCTTTCTGCACGCCGTGATCTCTTTACAACAACCGTTACCGATAATTTTGAGCCGTATGTATTTCCTCAGGAGAATTCCTCTCATTACGACACCGATTGGACGCAGGTGACAGCACCTACCGGAAAGGGACTGTTTTTCACTTCGCCTGCCCGTTTCTCCTTCAATGCGCAGCACTATTCTGCCGAAACATTGGATAAAACCGGTCATAATTATGAATTGATACCGGAAAAGCGCACTTATATCACTATTGATTATAAGATAAGCGGCTGCGGTTCCAATTCCTGCGGTCCATCACTTGCCGAACGTTATCAGCTTCGTGAAAGAGAATTTGACTTTACTTTCATTGTTAAGCCGATTATCACCGCTGCGCACACCCCCTTTGAGCTGTGCGGTACGCTGCGCGAAGCGTCAGCGGAAAAGAACGGCGTGAAATGTGCCGAAAGTCAATCCTGAGGGATCGGTAGAAAGGGAACACAGTAGAAAGGAAACACAAATGAGAAAATCGTTAGCCGCAATATGTGAAAGCTTTATTCAAAATCGGAATCAAATCAAAATGGCTTTCGGGTGGGAGAGCGCTTATCTGTATCCTGTCTGCGCTGCTATCTTTATAAATAAACGTCAGACGGTCGATATAGATCAAATGAAACGCTGTCAGGAGCTTTTGAAAAAACAGACCGGTATTTTTTCAAACTTCAGGGGAATTGCTAAGCTTACGATGATTTCAATGCTGGCCGCAGACAATAATCCTGACAATAAGCTTCAAAAGGCATTGCAGGTTTACGGAGCGCTGAAGGAATACTTTTTCTCGTCTCCGTACTTGCCTGTAGCCTCTATGATCATTGCAGATATAGCGGAGCAGAGCCGATATAATGAAATTGCGGCCCGCACCCGACACATTTGAGGTAAAATGCAGGCGGACTATTGATCTGTATAACGCTCTGAAAGTGAACGGTTGTAAATACGGCACAGGCTATGAATTAGCAACTTTAGGTGTTCTGGTGATTCTTCCGGTCGATTTATCCGCTATAGTGGAAGATATGGCGGATGTTGATCACTTTCTTTCCGAACAAAAGGGGTACGGTTTCTTAGGACTTGAAAAAAAGCAGCGGCTAATGAACGCAGGTATGCTGGTATCCAGCGATTATATCGGGGAAGCCGACTATTGGGCGATGAATACCGCGGCTATCGGCGGCACTATTTCCCTGATTGCCGCACAGCAGGCTGCCATATGCGCTGCTATCGCAGCTTCCAGCGCAGCGGCTGCAAGCGCGAGTTCGTCCAATTAAATCCGGGAAACCGAAACTGGAAAAAACTGTTATGGTTACGGTTATTAACAGAACATCCGCAAAAGAAAGTTCGTATCAAAATCCTCATTAAGGCATTCCCGATCTGGTTGTACGGAACCTATCAATAGCTTAAATTTTTATAAGTAATAGAAAAATCTCCCGTGCGGAACAATCATTCGCCGCACGGGAGATTTTTCTTAAATAGATGAGATAAAATTTGCAAATCCAGAAGCATTTCAGCGATGTGCCGCCATAAACGCTTCGATTTCATCCGGATCGCGAAGAATGGCATCAGACAGCACCTTGCATCCATCTTCTGTAATCAAAAGATCGTCCTCAATACGAATACCGATGCCTTCTTCGTCAATGTACAGCCCAGGTTCGTCGGTAATTACCGCACCCGGTTTCAACGCCCTGTCTGCGGCAATGTCGGCATCATGCACGTCAATGCCTAAATGGTGGCTGACGCCATGCATATAATAGCGGGATACTTCTTCGGGAGCGGTGATTTTACCCAGTTTTATCAATCCTTCTGCCAGTACCTCCTTGCAGATATCGTTCAATTCACGGGTCGTCATACCGGGATGCGCCGCTTTCGCTACCGCTCGATTGGCAGCCAGCACGATGTCATAATAGGCTCGCTGACGGGACGAATAGGCTCCGTTGATAGGATAAGTACGGGTAATATCCGCGCAGTAACCGTCTACTTTAGCACCTAAATCCAGCAGGATCAAATCGCCATCCTGACAGCGATCGCGATTAGTTTCGTAATGAAGCATGGTACCGTTCATACCGGAGCCGGCGATTGTAGCAAATGAAGGTCCTTCCGCTCCCTCACAGAAAATGCGGTATTCGAAAGCGGCCTGCACCTGATATTCATACATATCCGGTTTTAGCGTCGCCATAACCTGTTCCAATCCCTTGCGGGTCACATCAATTGCGCGGGAAATGGCGGTTATTTCTGCTTCATCTTTTACCCGCCGCATGGCAGCGACAAGTGTGTGCAGATTTTTGATGACTACGCCGGGATATTTTTCAGCGAATTCCCGCGCTTTTACCAGATTATAGTCAGGCAGATCATCAATCGCGTGCCGATAAGTATCAAAATAAGCAATTTCCGCACTGTCCGCGCCCATAAAACCGCTGAGGTCGCTCTCTAATCGGTCTATATAGCGTATATCGGTTATGCCGCTGATTGATCTTGCCTCATCCGGTGTAACCATTTTTCCGGTCCAACGAACATTGTTAGCGTCCACCTCCTCTATGTAGAGAGTAGTGGATAATTTACCGTTTATTTTTTTCATAACCAGCGCCATGTGTTCGCGGGTAAGACCGGTAAGATAAAAGAATTGCCGGTTAGCTTTAAAGGGAAAATATTCGTCCTCACTCACATGGAGGAAAATGCCGGAATAAAGCAGCAAAATGCTGTTTTCTTCCATTTGATCTGCCAGCTGTTGGCGGCGGGTAATAATAGACATATTAGTTGCTCCTTTCAAAACAGAAAAAATAGTCTCAATTCGGCTTCGTGTTCCTATATAGGGTTTACGCTATTATCATTTTTAATAACAAAATTCTGGAAATGCGCGATGAACGTTCTCATTATTATTTGCCCGGCGACAGGGTTCAAATGGGCGAAACAGCAGAACGTGCAGTTATCAGAGAAGTGGAAGAAGAACTTAATATTACACCTCTCGCACAAACATGTAGTTTGTACTCAGAGTATTTCTCCGCTTTGGATAAAATACTATATCGATAAAAACGAAAAAGTTAGTTTCTTTTTAAAGCGTATTCTAAATATCTATCATCTTTGGTATCAACAAAGCTGTCTATTATATATCTTGCATCCGAACATCCCATATTAAAATAAAATGCTACTGTCTCGTAAGATGGAATCGCTGAAATAAATATCTTATCCGCTTTCATATTTTCAGCGCAAAGGCACATTTGGTTAAATAACTTCTTTCCAATCCCCTTTTGCCTCCATTCATCATCTACAAAAAGCATTGTTAGGTTCACATATTTCTCTGATATGCCTTGTAAAATGCCATCCAAGCAAGAAAAGCCAACAATTTTATTATTGAAGAAAGCTCCAGCAGCAAAACCACCTCTATTCATTTGCTGATATAAGTATTGCGATATCCAAATTTTCTTGTCATCACTCCACTCACGAATCTCATTGGTCTTTGTAAGCTCATAATGATCTTTGTTTTTTACCCTCTGAACCCTCTGCAAATTCAAGATGTTGCGCCTGTTTTGTGTTCCAGCCATATGTATTTTCCCTTGTTTTTGCCCTTATTAGGTGCAAAGGCAAGGATAAACTTGCGTGAAATCGTATAAAGGGATAAGGTGAGCAAACTGCGATAAATCCTTTAGTTTCAAGACTTTTGGAGGATTTTATTACCATTCTATAACGGGTGGTAACAATCTAAGATTTAGCCGGATTCAAATTTCGATTTGCAGAATAAACCTGCAAATCGTCTTAGAAGCAAAATTTATAAATATTCTCTAATCTTAAGCTTAGAGATATCGGGAACACAAAAGCCAAATTGAGAGAAAAAATATTGAACGCTTTATTTAAAAAACAACGCCTTTTTTTAATATAATGTTGGCATACTGGGCTTGTTCACCGGTAGCTACGACCGCAAAGGCTTGTTTGGCACGCTCGTAATAGGCAAAACGTTCCAGCATAGCCATTTCTGTGTTTGGTTCGTAGCACTGCAGAACCTGGCGAAAATCCTCCCAAATGGTAGGTATGCATGGGTCGCCGGGTACTACTTCCATCAAAATAAAATGAGTGTCATCGTACTGATCCAGCGGAAAGAGTGGGAGAATGGCAGACAGCAGATCGACAGCAGAAATGCCGTCTGCGCGAATCAGTCGGGTGCTGCGGGCGATAGTAGCGGAAGGGAAATTCGCATCCGCAAGTACGATCTCATCGCCATGTCCCATCTCACAAAGAACCTGTAAAAGTTCTGGCGAGAGAAGGGGAGAAATACCTTTAAGCATTTGGAATGATCCTTTCTATCAGTCGCAGGTGAACTCACATTTCTGAATCCGCACACCTGAATCTGCAAAAACAGAGAAAAGCCGTTTCTGCAAGTCGTCGGATGTAACCCCTTTTTTCAAAATGACCTGTAAAAAGCCTCCGCCGCCTGCTCCACATATCATGCGCCCGTCAATAAGATCATCGCAGGAAAGCAAAATCTGTTCAATACAGGTATTTGTGCAGCCGGCATCTAATTGTTTGGATATAGCCCAATGCTCATTCATCAGCGCTGCGAACCGGTCAATATTGCCCTGTTCCAACTCATAGCGCATAAGTACCGCTAACTTTTGAATAGCTTCCAGCGCGTTCAGCGCTTCAGGTACATTGCCGATATAACGACCGATTACATCTCGAAGCAGGTTGCGTGCAAGCCGCCGCTGACCGGTATAGATCAGACAGAATCTGCTATTCAGTGCTTGAAGCGTTTCCTTGGAAATTTGAACTGGAGAGATGCGAATATCCTGCCGGACACCGGGAATCGTGTGAATAAATTTGATACCGGGCGCAATGCCGCCTACCTGATCCTGCCAGCCGCCGCCGGTGGACATAAGTTGTTCAACGACCAGTACCGTGTTAAAAACCTCTTTATCGTTCATAGGAATGCCAAAAAACTGAGTGATTGCCTTGGTACAGGCGCCTGCCAGAATGGAACTGGTTCCCAGTCCGGAGCCTCTCGGGATATTGATTACATGGGTGGTCAGCTCAAAACCGCCGCCCATACGGCAAAGCATGTCAGTAAGGGAAATTTCCGTCTGTTCAGACCGGTTAGAGGGATCAGGCAAAATTCCGCAGCCTATCAAGGAGGCTTTTTGTAGCAGAAAGGGATCGGAAGGATCGGATAGGTCGGTCAGTTTTATCAAATCGTCAAATTCGGCACTACTGCCGTTATCAGCACAGCTTAACCGAATCAACGGTTTATCCTGCCGCCGAATAGTTGCTTCAATTGGACGGCGCCCGTCTAATGTGATCTGTGCATTCAGCACTCTGCCGCCATTTTCAATACAGTAGGGTGGAGTATCAGACCAACCGCCGCCAAAATTGACGCGAACAGGAAGGCTGATTTTGACTTTTTCCTGAATGATACGGCAGCTTGGACGGTACAGTCTGTTCTGAAAGCTGCCCGCAAGCACCTCTTTGTGAATGGTTTGGTAGCATTTTTGCGTGTATTTTTCGCGGTTGCTATTTTCGGACAGCTTTGCCAATGTATCATAAATTCGAAGACGCAATGAAAAATCCGATTTGTTTGCCCATTCCTCCAGCATAGCCGCAAGTTTGGGACGGAAATCAGAACGGATTTCATTTGCGATCCGTTCTGTAGGAATTCTGCCGCGAATACCTTCAACAATTCGGAACAAATTGATCTCATTCATCAGGTAATCCTGATAGGGAAGAATTTGACGCGCATCCGCTTGACGGAAACTTTCTTCCAAGCTAATCATATGTTCAGCTTGCTGACCGCTCAGAACAGCGTCCACAGCCTCTTGCATGCTGTCGCAAACAGGAAAGAGCGGTGCGTTCCATAGCGGCTGGTTAATAGGGCTTCCAAAGTGAAATGGCAGCTTAGGATTGTCCTGTACGCCGTAAAAACGGGCAACAAATTTCCCATTTTTTAGCTTTAAACCGTGCAGTACGCAATTAGGTGGAACGGCCCCGCGCAGAATTTTTATACTTGAAACAATCGCTCCCTCTCCTACAGTCACATTTGAACCAAGGTAACAGTCCTCTATATAGCTGCCCTTGCCAATAACAGCACCGTTCGCAATATAGCTGCCGCTTACAGCATAGCCATCTGCTTTGCGATTGGAGTTTACCTCATTAGACCAGCCTAAGTAACCATAGCTTGTCATCTCATTGCAGAGAAGCGATAGCAGTTCGCCGGTGGTGCCGAAGTGAATAAAGGACGCTGGAGAAAAACGAAGCAAACGCATGGAATAGCCGTGCAGTATACTCCATAATTTCCGACGACAGCCTATCAATTCTTCGGTCATGCTCCCTTCGGGCGCCTGCATCAGGTAGTTATCCAGCGTGGCGGACGCTGCCATGGGATAAACAAAATCTCCGTAAAAAGAAAGTCTTGCCCTTTCATTGACATAAAAATCAAAGCCGTCATCGGTTGCAATCAAGGCAGCAAGTTCATCCAGCAGCTCACTGCTCAAAAGAATGGCACCGGTATCTATATCTACATTGCCAAGGCTATCAACGGCGCCTTCCGAACGGAGAATTTCCGTAGATTGCTTATGCAGAAATTTGTCTACGTTTCCATCCGCACCTGCCACAAATACTCCATGATTTTGACCGATTTCCACCTCTTTTTTAAAGGAGATCGCCGCGGCACCCTTTCCGTAAAAGTCCAGCTGAAGGGGATTGAAAAGCAGGAGCACATCTCCGGAAAGGACTAACATACCGTCCCGAATGCGGGCGGGGATACCGGTCATCCCAATGATAAATTCATCAAACAGGGTAGACCTTCTTCCATCTGCCAGCCGGCGGGGAACAGGAGAGAAAAGCTTGCCGCAGGCACTGTATTGGGGAATCCGTTTGCTGTCGCCGCCGGAATGAATGACCAGCAGCTTCAATCCGGTGAAATGATCGGAACCGTGAAGGCGGGCGATTTCCTTCAGTACACCCAGTGTTGCTCCGCCGGAACCGATGCGTTTACCCTCTCTGTCAGGGACCACTAAATAAACTGTGCTGGCAGGAAGTTTACCGTGAGAAAGCCGGTATTCGATTTGCATTCGGTAGATCTCTGCCTGGGCTTCATTCGCTGCGGTGAGCACGACATAATCCCAAACGGGGTAGTCTTTCCGAACAAGCGAAGCGGTATACTCATTATAGGCGTCCATATAAGATTGACTGAGAAAGAGATTATGATATTGATTCATAAGTAAACCTCCAAAACGGGAGATTGGATTCAAAATTACCTTTTTCAGTATTAATTTTACTTTGTTATTATAGCATGTTCTGACAGATTTTTCAACGGTTTTGATTAAATTCTATAGTGTAATGCCGAAATTGGAATAGTTACCGGTACTGTATTGAGTAGGATTTGACAAATAGAACTATATTTGTTATAATAAGTTCATTAAAAGGCGATATGGAATGTTTCGGTTGGCTCTGTCGCCTGTTTCAGGAGGTCAACATGCGTATACTTGTAGTGGAAGATGAGAAAAATTTGAACGAACTGATCGCTAAAAAGCTCAAATTAGAACATTACAGTGTAGACACCTGTTTTGACGGGAATGAAGCGCTTGATTATTTTGCTTTCGCGGAATATGATGCTGTTATTTTAGATATTATGCTGCCCGGAATCAGCGGACTTGAATTTCTTCGTCAGATAAGAGCGAAGAACGATCAGACACCGGTGCTGCTGCTGACAGCGCGAGACAGCATTGAGGATCGCGTAAAGGGGCTGGATGCGGGCGCGGACGATTATCTTATAAAACCCTTTGCCTTCGAGGAATTACTGGCAAGGATCCGGGTAATGATACGCCGTAAATCGGGCAGCGTCAGCAATGTGTTTACGCTGGCGGATCTAACAGTAAATTGTGATACAAGAACAGTTTCACGGGGCAGTATGCCTATTGCCCTGTCCGCGAAAGAGTTTTCTATCCTCGAATATATGATTCGAAATAAAGGCATCGTGCTCTCCAGAGAAAAAATCAGCCATCATATCTGGAATTATGACTATGAGGGCGGATCAAATGTGGTAGACGTGTATATCCGTTACCTTCGGGTGAAAATTGACGCGCAGTTTGAGCCGAAACTGATTCATACGATTAGAGGATCGGGATATGTGATGCGAGCAGAAGAATAAGGTATGATCATCATAGACGATAGGGAAGGGACTCTATAAATGAAAAGATTATCTATCAAGCTGCGTATTACATTTTGGTTCGCATTGCTGATGACGCTATCTATCGCGGCATGCATTTTATTTTTGCTTTCCGAAGGCGGAAAACGGGTACAGAACCAATCTGCTTATCAGCTTGTTCAAATGGTGCAGGAATTTGCGGATGAAATTGAATTTGACGACGGTAAGCTGGAATTTGATGATGATATTGAAGTTTACCAGGACGGTATCTACCTGTCTGCTTATAATGAAAATGGCTCATTGCTTTATGGTTGGGTACCGGATGGCTTTCCGGAAAATGTGCTTACTTCGCCCGGACAGGTAAAAAGTGTGGATGGACAGGATTCAA
>CAZMTU010000090.1:0-10278 GCA_964569225.1 uncultured Lachnospiraceae bacterium
TCATCAGTGAGATCATGAAATATTTGCTGTTGTCTTCCTCCGGCATGACTAAAAAGACAGCGGTTTTCTCATGACAAAAGCGCTCCGCGTCAAGGGCGGTATCGAAACAGAGAATCTGTTCCATCTCGGTGTCGAGAAACATATTCAGTCTTGACAAAGCGGTGGAGATGACCGACATCATGGTCTGCTCGGAGGAATTCAGCGCGGAAGAAGCAAACCAGCGGACTTTGTGTTCAGGTGGCAGCATATCCAGTATATACTGAAAGCCGCTGCCGCCGCCCTCTATCGGCTCCAGCAGCTCCTGCAAAATCTTGAATACGCTGACAATGTGGCGGCTGTCCTTGGGGCAGAACTCGGATACCAAGAGAACGGCTGCTGTCATCAGTCCCTCGGCGGCGTCATAGAAATAGGCGTTTTGTCCGAAGGAAGCGCTGCTTGCGCCGGACAGGATCACCGTCTTGGCAATGATCTTGGCATATTTTTCAGCCTTGGATTTGTAAGCAAGATTCTGAGGATTCGCCAATGACAGATCCATATACTGATTCACAAGATGCAGCAGGTTATTGCCGTCCGAATGGGTAGGATTTCGAAGATCAATGATGACCGTGCGGCATCCGTAATATTTCTGAGCGATTCCGGCATAGTTTCGGTAGACGTCGCCCTTGGTATCGGTTACGATATAACTCATGCCGGCGGCACAGGCATATTCTAAATTGGGGTAAAGAAAGCAGCCGGTCTTACCGATACCGGCGGGACCGATCATCAGCGCATGGACGTCCTGACAGTCAATAAGCGCGATTATGTGTCCGCTGCCGGTACTGCCTGCGCTTCCTACGATGATGCCCTGTACGGTGGGGAGATTTTCTCCTTTTCGCCATGCTTCAGGGTCATAGAGAAGCTGTCTGTAGGTTTGTTGGAGCTCTCCTTTAGTTGCCCAGCGGGCGGTTCCGTACTGACCGTCCCCTACAGAGCGGCGTTTAATGCTGTTCAGGGAATACCGGTCTGTCATTATGTAAGCCGCGATCAGAATCGCAGCGACGATGGCGGCAACGATTAGCAGCGGGTAGATTCGTTCGATTATGTCCATGATACAGTCCTTTCTCGTTTAATCGGCAAAATTTTGTCCTTGCTTTTTGGCTTCGATCTCTCGGCGCAGCTTGCTGTCGGGGGCGGACTGCCGGAGCGGTTTTTTATTCGGCTCATAGGAATGATTTCGCATAGCGCCGATAAATATCCGATTTACACCGGAGAGCAGGGAAACGACCGTCCGATTCTGAATCCGATTCAGCAGTTCGGCGGCATAGCTGTTGCCGCTCTCGGCCGCTTTGGAAAGATAGTCGAGGGCTTTTTGAGGGTCCTTATATCCATCTTCCTGCAAATAGATCTTCCCCAGTGTATAAGCAGCGAAGAGTCTGCATTCGGGCGATTTTTCATACACCTTGGTCAGCAGTTCGATGGCTTTGGGAATGTCTTTTTTCAGCCTGTCCCCTTGGGCATACGCTTTTCCTAACGTATAAGCGGCAAATAGGCTGCCCTGTTCCACCGCCTGTTGAAGGTAGATTTCGGCACGGGTAACGTCCGGTGAGAACCGTTCGCCGGATAGCAGCTCTTTGCCCAACAGGTACATGGCGCTGTCGCTTCCGTTCTCAATGGCAGCAGCCAGCCATTTCAGCGCTTTGTCAAGGTCTTGCGGCACTTCCTCCCCCATCAGGTAGAGCTTGCCCAGCTTGTACTGCGCAAAGTTCAGTCCTCCTTCGGCTGCCTTGGTGAAATAGTCGATGGCTTTGTCTATATCCCGCCCTTCAAAGTCGGGGTGCAGATACAGCTTGCCCAAACCGTATAGGGCATAGAGATTGTTCAGCTTGGCAGCCTTTTGAAGGTAGGCTTCTGCTTTCTTCAGATCGACCGCCGTGCCGACGCCGGTGAAATTCATCTGCCCCAGCCGATAGAACAGTTTATCGTCCGGCATACTCTGTATGATCTCTTCAAAGCCTTTATAGGCTTTCTCAAACCATTCGTTGGCAGCGTCAGGGTCGCGTTTGGTGCCGATTCCGTCCCGACACATTAGCCCCAGCTCATACATGGCATAGGCGTTTGGACTTTTTTCGTGGGTGGCAGCCATGTAAAACAGGGAATAGGCTTTTTCATCGTCCCGCTCTACGCCCTGTCCCCGACGGTAAAGAGAACCCAGCGCATAAGCGGCAAAGGGATTGCCTTTACCCACCGATTTTTCATACCATTCGGCGGCAGTCGAATAATCCTGTTCTACGCCTTGCCCCAGCGCAAACAGCCTTCCGATCCGGTATTCGAGATAGGCGGGATTTTTCTGGTTCGGCAGTTCCTTGAGAAAGGCTTCGTAAGCCTTGTGAAACCACTGCCGCGCTTTCTCCTCATTGCTGCCGCAAGCCGGTCCTGATAACTTCATTTTACCGACGTCGTACATAGCAAAGCCGTTGCCGGCAGCGGCTTCAAGCAGCAGCAGTTCCATTGCTTTAGCGTGATCGGGCTGTATTTCTTGAGTTCCGTATAGGAATTTTCGGGCTTCTTTATAGCGGTCCGTCCACCAAGTGCTTTGCTTTTCAAACCGAGAATAGGACGCTTCTTCTGACGTCCCGTATTCGGGCGTCGGCTCGACAGGCGGTGGGTCATCAGGGAGCGGCATTTCCCATGGCGGCGTTTCGATGGGCGAATCCTCAAAGCTCGATTCGGAAGCTGCTTCGGCAGCAGAAGCAGCTAAGTCTGCCAGCCTGTCCCCTTCGGCAATGCTCTCTTCCATAGGGACATTCTCTTCAGGCAGATCGACCGTCATGTTTACTGCCGCCTTGACGATGGCATTCTTGACCGCTCTGAACTCCTTGTTGTTCGAAAGCGGAATTTGTTCGGGTAAATGGTCGGTATAGCTGCGCAGCGTGTCGTATTTCTTCTCATACCATAGGCTGTACAGTTCGCTGATACGGTCATCTTTCGCCAGTGTGTCGGCAGCTTCGTCCACTAAATTTTTCAGGGCAGGGGGCAGATAGCCGTAGACCTTTTTGCCCTGAATGCCTGACAGCTGTTTGGAGAGTTCGGCAAGCTGCGCTTTCAGCAGCCGCATATCCTCGCATTCATCAGGCGTGACCTCGGCAAGCTCCTTTGTCAGATCGGATACCCGCATTCGGGCGGCTTCGGTTAAGTCCTGCCGGTAGTGGGTCATATCCTGATAAACAGAGAGCAGCTCGTCCTTAAAGAGATCGTTTGCCAGCTCGCTTTTGACCTGTGCCAGCCCTTGCTCGGTCAGATACCCTTTGGAGGGATTGTCTGAGTAGACCATCATGTGAATGTGGGGATGGTGCCGTTCATTGTGGAAGGCGGCAAACCATTTCAGATCGGACAGCGGGATTTTCATTTGCTCTGCCAGCATGGTTTTCTGAGAACGCATGAGGTCCCGCCATGCGGAAGCGTTGTCGTAGCCTAACCGCTCGGCGTCCTCACGGGTCAGGGAAATGATGAAGCGCCACACATTTCCTCGGTGTGCTTGGATTGCTTTTTTCTCGGCTTCAAGGTCAATGCTATCCTCATCGGAGAACAGACCGTGATCGTCCATCTTCTCAGCTCGCGGTCGGGTGGCGATGTAATTCATGTAAATGTCCAAATTGTCGGCGTTCTCTTCCACTGTCGAAGAGATCAGTTCGGACGCTGCTTCGATCGTGCGTTTTTCGACAAATGTTTCATATTCGGAAGAGGTCTTTAGATCAGGATCGCTTTTCAGCAGTTCGTGAATCAGCATAAGCTGCTTGTCTGTAGCAGGCTGGGAGCGAAGCTCTACCGGCAGGGCTTCCACCCCTTCACGGGTGGCGATGTAGTTCATGTAATTCAGGTTGTGCGATGATCTGCCTGAGTAATTGACCTTCACAATAAGCCTTGGCAAGGGCGGTCACCTCTCCTTCTTTTTCTTTCAGTTCACTCATCATTTCTTGTTTCCATCTCATCATAGAATGCGGTTCGGATGTCCAAGCTGCCGTTGTAGGCTTGTACGTCCTTTACCGCCTTTGCCCGCAGCCGATCGAAGTCGATGTCGTCATCCTCCGCCAGCGTTGCCAAATAGCGCACAGCCATGGAGAGCGATACCGCTTCCTTGAAGATGAGCTTGGCAAGGCGGTTGGTCTGTTCTTTCTGCACTGCCTTCATGGCTTTGATCAGTTCGGGCGTGATGATCCCGTCATTAGTTTCTCCGTCCAGCTTGGCGCAGTACCAGCGAATAGCCTTCTCGATGAACTCATTTTTGCTCTGACAGTTGTTGGCTGCCATATGCGATTCGATCATAGATTCAATATCTTCAGATGCACGAAAGCATAATTGTCTACGTTTAGTGCCATTTTCTTTATTATCCATAGTTTGGCTCCTTTTTTCTACTGTGATATCGTATTTGATATCTCAATATGCATTTAATATGAAGAATTTTACAAGTGATAGCAATTGTGATATCACTGCGAAAAAAATGATATCTTTTAAAAAAACCAGACTTTGTATCAGATGGGCGCATCTTAGGTACAAACTCCGTCCAATCCGCACTGCGGATTGGTGTGTTTTGGGCGATGTCACCGTCAGGTGATATCACCCTTTATCCTGCATTAAAATCGGGAAGCACCTTCTACCCTTCAACCGAGATTTTTTAATATTTTTTAAGGAGCGGACCACCCGCCGTCAGAGCGTTGAAAAGACCGTCTGACCGCCGCTTCAAAGAATTCGTTGGTATCAAATGAGCCGACTGCGTTTCCATTGCCGGCAGCAAGCTTCGCCTGTTCTTCTTCCTTGCGCTTGTGTTCTCCGTAGGAGATGGGGGCATTATAGAGGGCGGTCAGCAGGTAGGAGCGCAGACTTCGGATAGGGGTCGTGACCGCCTTGTAGCAGTTGAGTACATAGCAAAGCTGATCGGCGTCCAGCCGGTCAAGCTTTGTCCGAATATCCTTGACCGAGCGCAACACCCCGCCAATGCGAATCTGCCGGCTACCGGTGCGGTAGATCTCTGTCATCAAACCGAGGATGTAATCCAGCGTTTCGATAGGGAAGCGATCAGCCAGCCACTCATAGCCAATTCGTTTTTTCAGCGAAGTCATTAAGAAATCCTCCCTCATCCTATCCGCTTCTGCGGATGAAACAGAGGATGGATAAATACTATCTCTATTTTGCGAACAAACAGTATATATATTATTTTTATTTATATACTTAGTTTCAGTATTTGATTGTGTGCGATTTACCGCATCGGAAAAACCGCGTCGGGAAATCGAACGTGGTGAAACAGGCGGTGTTTCAAGCCGTGTCCGATTTTCACACTTGGCTGAAACAGGTGATTCCGAATCGCTGTTTTGCATTGTTTCAGACCCCGTTCGGTTTTCGGACATGGTCTGATTTTCGCACTGTGTCCGATTTCCGAACTCGGCTGAAACGGTCGTTTTATTCGTGCTTTCAGATATGTTTTCAGTGCGATTGGAGGGGGTCGAATCGTCCCCTGCATCACCGTCCGAAGCGGAACCGATCGGCGTTTCATAAATGTAATAGACCGAGGTGATCTGACCTTTTTCATTCCGTCCCTGCTCGATTCGAATATAGCCCAAGTCTGTAAGCTCTTGCAAAGTTGCACGAACAGAAGCCCTTCCGTTACTGGACATTTGAACAAGACCTTCAATTGAGAAATGCCAGTTGTCCGGCACGGAAAGCATGGCGTCCAGCATACCCTTTGCCTGCCAAGACATATTTTTTTGGAAAAAATGGCGATTGCTGATCACCGAATAATTCCTGTTTTTGATGACTTTAAAAACAATACCGTTCATATATGGTTCCTTTCATATTTTGCCGACGTCCGGCGGTGCGCCGAACGTCGGGTGAACTGAGAAAAAACGGCGCATATCCCATGCACCGTTCTTGAAATTTTTGTTTTGCCTTGCCGCCTGTTTGCCGCAGGTTGATTGAGGAAAAAACGGTGCGCCTTCAGAGCGCAGCCGACCATGTTTACTTTTCCGTGACCGCCGAATTGCGGCAGGTTAACTGAGAGAAAAATCAGGCGGCGCAGCTTTCTGCGTCTGAGCGAGCTGCGGTTTGTCCGGCAGCTTCCCATGGAGTGCCTGCAAATCCTCATTCCAGTCCTTGTGTTTGGGGACTAAAATGCGGATGGTGGAATAGCCCTTGTCCTTTAGCAACTGACTGAGCCGTGAGTCCGCTGCTGCACCCGCTTCGTCACGATCAAGGCACAGCCCGATTCGCTGCAGCTGGGGATTTTGCGTAAGCTGCTGTTCCAGCGCCAGCTCGGACACTCCGCAGAGCGCTACATAGCTGTGCTGCTGCCAGTTCTCCTTGTGTAAGGTAATGAACGATATCATGTCAATAGGCGCTTCAAATACATAGAGTACATCGTCGGTGCCGTTATGGTGGAAGCAGTAACGGTCGTCGCTGTTCAGCACATTATGTTTGAAGGGGCGGTCTGTCAGGGTATTGGTTCCTCTCTTGTTCAGGTGTCTGATCTGTCCGTTTTCATCCCGTCCCACAAAGACGCAGTTGTGGTGATCGTCCTCGTAGAGCAGCTCCGCCCGAACGAAGTGATTGATCACATCCTTATCGATGCAGCGGTTTTGAATAAGATAGGCGTAGAGCCGCTTCATGTTTTCTGAGCGGGGCGGGATTTCAAGGGGCTGCTGCGCCTTGGGTTTGGGTTCGTACATCTGCTCGGGGAGGGCGATCTGATTGGGGTCGGGGTTGCCGACCAGCTGCTTCATTGCCCCCACAAAGCTCATCCCGAAGTATTTTTGCAGAAACGCTACGGCATAGCCGCCCGCCTTTTCGTATTGGCTGTACCACCTGCTGCCGCTGATCCACACCTGATTCTTTTCCCAAACATAGTCTTTGCCGACCTTTTTCACCTCCTCCCCGTGATTTTTCAGCCATTTCGCCAAGTCGGTGGAATCAGCCAGTCGGATTTGCTCGTCTGTATACCGTGCATATGCCATACTGTAAAACCTCCTGTAATTTTTTCTTTCAGTACACTTTTGGGGCATAGAAAAACCGCTCGACAAGCCGGCTGAGGGCTTATGAGCGGTTCAGGTCAAATGATTTGCATACTATCTAAAAGGGCAGATTGCATTCTTCTTCATTCAGGGACGGATATTCATATGCGACGTTTTCCTGCGAATTTTCCGGCGGATTTGCTTCCGAGGCAGACGTGCCGGCAGGCTTCGGACCGCAGAAATCAACACTCTGTATGGCAATCTCCGTCAGCGTTCGCTTGACTGCGTCCTTGCCGGTGTAGGAACTGTTATGCAATTCCCCGCAAATGATGATTTCCTGTCCTTTGACAAAGTATCTGCTGATAAACTGAGCAACGGCTCCCCATGCAACGCAGTGAAAAAAATCGGTGTCCGGCGCTCCGTCACGGATGTAATTCCGGCGCACTGCAATGGTAAAGCGTAACAATAGTGTGCCGTTGGCAGTGGATTTCGGTTCGGGGTCAGCGGTCAAACGTCCTTTTGCGATCAATTGATTTAAGCTCATATTTTTTTCTCCTTCTGATAAATAGTTTAGCAGTTTGCACGGGCTTGTGACCGTGCTGCCGCATTACCGAACTGCAAAGCAGTCCGTCACTCTGCGTTATTTTTTCGTCCCGAAAACAAATTCACGAATGACTGATAGAAGCATTCGCATTTTATGGTTTTAAAATATTGTCCCGCATATCTTCGCTCAGAGAGCTAAAATAGGGGTGTTATGAGAGACCATCCATTCCTGCAATAAAAACCGCTCACAGCGCAAATTGGCGTCTTGTGAGCGATTTTGTGTTATGGAATGAAATAAGGGTGCTAAAGGTGACCGTGTTTTCAGAAAGATGATTGCTTTCTGCGAAGGTCAATTGAGAAAAAATAAAGGGAAAAAGACGGGGAAGGCAATCGCTTTTTCCCAAGGAAAAATCATGCAATTATCCAAAATAATCTTGCAGAGCCTATTTTTTGAAGGTTAAAATACTCTAAAAAGGTGACCATGTTTTCTCTGAAAGGTTCTCAATCCTTCTTGACAATGATTGCTTTTTCTCATATAATGATAACAAAGAGGTGATAAAATATGGCGAAAATAAAGATTATTCCGATCACAGGTGGGCTGAAAGAAAAGAATGTGATACAAAAATCGACACCATTGCAGTCATTATGGAAAAGTTCACTTGGACTTGGAGAATTCAAAATTCTAGATACATATCTTTCGAGAATCGATAGTCACCATCCTGAGCGGCGAAAGGTGATCTTTAGTAAGGACGAATTTGAGAAACTTTTTGGAAAAAATGAAATAAAGCCCAAGACATTGCAGAAATACACGGACAATCTTATGCAACAGATTGTTACCTTAGAAACGCCACAACGAAAGACAGGGTATCATCGAATTACCCTTTTTTCCGAGAGCGAATGTAGTCAAGATGATGATGGAAAATGGTGGGTGGCATTGACTTGTACACCTGAAGCTATGAAGTACATTTTCAATATTGAGGAACTTGGATTTTTGCGATATAAATTTCGCAATATTTTGCGGATTTCAAGTCGATACAGCTATATTATGTTTTTGTATTTGCTCAAGCGTAGACAATGCAGAATTATTGTTGTTTCTTTGGAAGAACTCAGAGAACTGCTTGGATGCGCAACCGACCCGTTATATGATGAATTTAAGTATTTCAATCAACGAATATTAAAACGCTGTTGTGATGAGATCAACGAGAAGACGGAACTAAAGTATTCCTATCAACCAATCCGAAAAGGGCGCCGAGTGGAATCGATTTGTTTTTTGATAGGTAGCGTTATTCCTGACAAAGTAATTGAATGAACTTTAAAAGCAATTCAACGGACACCAAATGATAAAAGTGACCGTGCTTTCTTCAAGAGAAAGTTTTTTCGTTAACTTGATGGTCAGCACAATGGTATTCTTGAAATGTTTTAGCAAATGAACCAGTGGTATATTTATTTCTCAGTTCACCTACAACTTGATTATACTCTTGATTATATACTTGATTAATGAAAATTTTGTAATCTTCAAAAATACGCTTGCAGAGCCAATTTTTTGAAAGTTAAAACGATCTAAAGGTGACCACGTTTTCTCTGAAAGGTGACTATGTTTTCTCCAAAAGGTGACCGCGTTTTCTCCGAAGGAAAAAGGAGCTAATCTCTGTTAAGCTCCTTTTTTCTTTCAGTACACTCTTTGGGATATATTTTGGGGCAATAGGCTTTTCTCCTATATTTGATATATACTATCTGGATGAAATTCAGATTGCTTTGCAGATGAGAAAATGTTTGATCGATCAAACGACGGAAGCAATCATCAATGAAAATTTGGAAGTGCTTCAGGAACTGGCAAACTAAAATGACGGGAAAATTGTCATATGGTATTGACAAATTGTCTCTAATATGATACAATAAATTGTACAATAATAAGTACAATTCGGATAAAGGAGTATAGAAAAATGATTGCTGTAAATTATTCTACCGTTCGGGATAATCTGAAATCCTATTGTGATCGTGTGACGGATGAAAACGAAACGGTCATTATTACTCGTAAGGATGAGAAGAACGTAGTCATCATCAGTCTCGAAGAATGGAACGAGATGCAACGAATCGTTCGGAATGCCGAATATCTCGGTAAATTAGAGCGTTCTTTTGCCGATGCCAAAGCGGGAAGAGTTGTCACCAAGTCTCTCGACGAATTGGAGACAATGGAGAATGAATAATTTTTCTTTTTCTCCTATTGCGTGGGACGAATATTTGTATTGGCAGTCACAGGACAAAAAGACGCTGCGCCGAATCAATCAACTTTTGAAAGATATTCAACGGAATCATTTTGACGGGATCGGCAAGCCTGAGCCGTTAAAGTACAAAGAAAATTGTTGGAGCAGGCGAATAGACGAGAAAAACCGACTCGTTTATTTGATAAACGAGGACAATGACATCTTTATACTGTCCTGTCGGGGACATTATGACGAGTAAAACTTGATAAAAAAAGGAACCGAATTTTTCGGCTCCTTTTCTTCTTTCAGTCCACCTTACCTGAGCGCCGGTTCATTGAGAAAAACTCAAAGGGTTAGGATGGGGGAGGGAAGCTGCTGTTTTTCGAAGAGAGCAGCTTCCTCGCCTTCCTCAACGGTCAGTTCAGAACCACTCTCAAAGTGTTTGCTCAGTTCCTCCAGCCGACGTGCTTTTTCAGTCAGTTCCATTTCCTTCTCAAAGGGCTTTTGTATTTCGATTTCAGCAGCTTTCTTTTCATGCAGCAGATCGGCAAGCT
>CAZMTU010000091.1:0-10174 GCA_964569225.1 uncultured Lachnospiraceae bacterium
CACTTTTTCTATACCTTTTTTCATTTTTGGTCTCAAATCTATTGTATCATAACAATTTCAAACTAAAAAAATATACAACCGGCTTGTCAAAACCGATTAAATATGCTATACTAAATAAATGAATTCAGGTAGCACAATCTTATTCGCATAACAATTTATACCTGACTCTGCATGAAAGAAGGTATTTTTATGGCTGAAAATCAAACGCCTGAAAACTGCACCCATGACTGTTCCTCCTGCGGGGCAAGCTGCGCTTCCAGAACTCAGGAAAGTCTGCTGGAAGCGGCCAATCCTGCTTCCCATGTAAAAAAAATCATCGGCGTAGTCAGCGGCAAGGGCGGCGTAGGCAAATCATTGATCACCTCTCTGCTGGCGGTTCGCTCCCAAAAAAGCGGCAAACAAGCCGCCATTCTTGACGCGGACATCACCGGACCGTCCATTCCTAAAATTTTCGGAGCCAAGGGCGACATTATCGGAGATGACAGCGGAATGCTTCCGCTATCCAGCGCCACCGGTATCAAATTAATGAGCATCAATCTGCTGTTGGCAGAGGAAACGCAGCCTGTTGTATGGCGAGGACCGGTCATTGCCGGAGCAGTAAAGCAGTTCTGGACCGATGTCTGCTGGGGCGATGTAGACTATATGTTTGTGGACATGCCTCCCGGAACCGGCGATGTGGCGCTGACTGTATTCCAGTCACTGCCGATAGACGGTATTATCATTGTCACCTCCCCGCAGGAGCTGGTATCTATGATCGTGGAAAAAGCGGTTAATATGGCCGGTATGATGAATATTCCCATCTTAGGACTGATTGAAAACTATTCTTATTTTGTCTGTCCCGACTGTGGGAAAAAACACTTTATCTATGGCGACAGTCACATTGAGTCGATTGCCGCTGAATACGGGGTGGATATACTGGGCAGGCTGCCTATTGATCCCAAGCTGGCTGCCCTCTGCGACAGCGGCGCCATTGAAACAGCAGGCGATGAATATCTGCCTGATGCCCTAACCCAAATTGAGCGAAAATTAAAATAGCTTTAAGATGGCTTTCTAATTAACCTCACCGGTTCAGCCATCCCACCGAAGAACGCCTCAAGCCTTTTCCCTTCTGACATAGCATTGAGGGAAAAGGCTTTACTCAAGGCGCAAAGCTGCTTTTATAATTTATGTTTTCAAACGTTTAATGCCATTTTCGGGAATTTTTCAAATCTTTTTCCCGACCGGCGTTTAAAGCTATTCTAATACAAAATGAACCATCACTTAAAATCCCCCGATCTGGGCGGCTCCGCGGTAGGACGGCTGGTACTGAGGATCGCCCTGCCCAGCATGCTGGGTCAGTTCGTCAGTGTGCTGTACAGCATCGTAGACCGGATGTACATCGGTCACATTGAAAACGGCGATCTGGCATTGGCAGGCGTAGGCGTATGCGGCCCGATCCTGACCATGCTCGCTTCTTTTGCTTTTTTAGTGGGTATCGGCGGCGCTCCGCTGATGAGTATGCGCATGGGAGAAGGCAAGCATAAGGAAGCCGCCGGCATTCTGTCGGTCAGCTTCCTCATGCTTTGCGCGCTGTCGGTAATACTGCCGCTGGCGGTCTTTCCCTTAAAAAAACCGATGCTGCTGCTTTTTGGCGCCGGTAAAGGCACCACCTATCCTTATGCCGATCGGTACTTTACAGTTTATCTTACCGGAACCGGCTTCGCGCTGCTTTCCTCCGGTATGAATCAGTTTATTATCAGTCAGGGGTATGCCAAAACCGGCATGTGCGCCACTATGCTGGGTGCGCTGATGAACATTCTGCTGGATCCTCTTTTCCTTTTTATATTTCATATGGGGGTGGAGGGCGCTGCGCTTGCAACCGTTTTCTCTCAAATGATAAGCTGTATTTTTGTGCTGATTGTACTGTTCAGCCGCCGCATATCTGTGCCGCTTCAGCTCGGAAAATTTTCCCCTCGCATGGCGGTCAAGATCCTTTCCATTGGGTTTACCCCCTTTTTTATCATCGCGCTGGATAATCTGATGATTATTCTGCTCAATGCGGTACTTTCTGCCTATGGCGGAATCCAAGGCGATCTTCTAATTACCGCCGCAACAATCGTGCAGTCGTTTATGTTAGTGGTCACTATGCCGTTAGGCGGTATCACAGGCGGCACTCAAACCATTCTTTCTTACAACTACGGCGCCGGCAGACCCAACCGTGTGCTCAAAGCGCAGAGATACATATTCGGATTATGTCTGCTCTATGTCAGTCTGATGCTTTTACTTGCCAGAGCAGCCGGCGGACGATTCATCGCGCTTTTTACCGATGACGCGGAAATTGCCGCGCTTGCTAATTGGGGAATTCGCGTCAGTACACTGGCATTGCTGCCGCTGGGTATTCAATATGAAATTGTAGACGGCTTCACCGCGCTTGGAAAAGTCGGCATTTCCCTTCCCCTCTCGCTCTTGCGAAAAATCGTCTATTTTATATCTATTTTTGTTTTGCCGATTTTCTTCGGAGCAACCGCCACCTTTTACGCTGAGCCGATCTGCGATCTGCTGGGTCCTGCTCTCTCCATTATTATTTACCTCACCTGTATCCGCCGTTCGGTCGGCGCTGACCGCCGATAAGATTTACTTTATATCATAAAATCGCTCCGCTTTTCTGTAAGAAAGCGAAGCGATTTTATTGATTCGGCACAATTCATCTAAAAGGAAACCTCATTTGCCAACATATTATTTTCACGCGCCTACAATCCCCATTACGCTGTCCGAGCGATTATTTTAGTTTCCCTTTCTTTTCAGCCGGTTCAACAAAACATAAAGTGCGATCAGCACTGCTATTGCGCCGATAAGAATACAATACATGACCGAAGGCGCTACCTGACTGCCAAAGAAATACAGGTTGCAGTCAACCGAATCCTTTATGCCTTCTATTACTTCCGACGGAAAACCAAGAATTTCCATTTCCTCAAACACACCGCTCAGCGAGTGATTTCGAATCAGTGAAGTCCCGTAGGTACCGGGCAGAAATGCGACCGCCTTCTGAAGTCCATCCGAAAACTGTGAGATCGGCATATAGGCGCCGCAGATAAAACCGTAACCGGCGCTGACAACCGTTCCCACTGCCGAAATCTGTCCCTGTGAGGACAGGAAAAAATTGATGATACTGGACAGCGCCGTTCCGAACATAACCAGCAGGAATACATCCAGCAAAATCAACCAGCAATCGACTGCCGACAGATACCAGCCCACACAGGCAATATAGATAAAGCAAACTGCCGTTGCCGCCAAACAGACGATCAAAGCAGCCAGTGCCGTGGAAATATAATACCCCAGCGCCAATGTGGATTTTTTGACCGGCGCGATTGTCAGATCTCCGCGAGCACCTGTAACCTTGTCCTGCACCATAAGCATATTCGAGCAGAAGGAAACGGTCACACAGCAGACCGCAAGCAGCGACGAGAAAAGCTCTCCGCCTACACAGCCGTCAATCAGCTTATCGGAAACGGTAAAACCGGCTTGCTCCAGCGACAGCATAAAGCTGTCCCGATAAACATTACCCAGAAAGGTAGCGTACAGCACCAACAAAATGATCGGCGTGATAAGCGATGTAAAGAACATCGCCTTATCTTTAAAGAAAAGCTTGGTGTTTCGTTTAATCAAAGCCTTTAACGCGTTCATTTTTCCGCACCGCCTGTCAGTTTCTTACCCGTTACGGCAAGAAATACATCATCCATCTTGCCTTTGGTGATCTCATAATCCTTAAAAATCTCCGGATGCCTGATAATCAGCTCAGTAGCAGCCGCCGTGTTAGGTACAGCTACACGGTAGGCGTTACGGAACGCTTCATAATCTGTTCCAAGCTGCTTTACCTGCGCCTCTGTCACCCCGTAAAGAGAGATAAAATCGCCGGTATAGGTGTTTTTGAGTGCCAACGGCGTGCCTTCCGCGGCAATTCTGCCGCTGTCAAGGATGACCACATAATCCGCATCCGCCGCTTCCTCCATATAATGAGTAGTGAGAAACACCGTCATATGATGCTCCTGACGAAGTTTGGCAATAACATTCCACAGAATTTTTCGCGTCTGCGGATCAAGACCGGTGGTAGGCTCATCCAAAATCAGAATTTTAGGTTTATGCAGCAATGCCCGGGCAATATCGATCCTGCGCCGTTGACCGCCCGACAGCTTACCGACAGTTCGCTTCAGCAGATCTTCAAAGACAAGCAGTCTTGACAGCTCTTCAAGCCGCGTCTGAAACGCCTTGCCGGTTATTCCATACAAAGCGGCGCGGCTTTCCAGATTGTCGCGCACTGAGAGCGCTTTATCCAATACGGAGCCTTGAAATACCACGCCCAGTTCCCGCTTGATCCCCTCTACATTTCGATCAAGATCGGTTCCGTTAATCACAACCGTTCCGCTGTCTTTGGCAAGCTGTCCGCACATAATGGAGATCGTTGTGCTTTTGCCCGCGCCATTGATGCCAAGAAAAGCAAACAGTTCGCCCTCTTTCACGCAAAAGCTTAAATTTTCTACCGCTTTTACCTCACCGAAGCTTTTGCTTAAATGACTGATCTCAATAATGCTGTTCATTGTTAGCTGTCCTTCTCATTTTTATTCTTCGACCGCAATGCTCCAATTTGGAAAATCGCAATTTAACAGCCCATTTACACCGGATTTTCGGGCAGACAATCAGTATATTTGCTTTTACTTTATATGGGCAGCTATATAGTTAGTCCGGCGTCCTGAATCGCCGCCGCCAGCCGGTTGACACAGCTTTCGCAAATCTCTACCGTCTTGGCTTCCGCCATCACCCGGACCACCGGTTCTGTTCCGCTGGGACGCAGCAGCACGCGTCCGTCCGATCCCAGCTCGCCAGCGATCTTCTCCACCAACGCGTTCACCGCCGGGTGCACCGCTACCGCGTCCTTATCAGATACCCGCACATTCTTCAGTACCTGCGGATACATTACCATAGCGGACGCCAGCTTGGAAAGCGTTAATTTACTTTCGATGATAGCCTCCATCAGCTGAATAGACGTAAGAATCCCGTCGCCGGTCGTTGCGTATTTACGCAAAATGATATGTCCCGACTGTTCACCGCCGATAATATGCCCATTCTGCACCATGTTTTCATAAACATATCGGTCGCCCACCTTGGTTTTCTCGTACCCTACACCGAGCTCATCCAACGCCTTATACAGACCAAGATTGCTCATCACCGTAGTGACGACCTTACCGCTCATAGCGCCCTGCTTTTTCAGCGCCTTCGCAAAAATATAAAGAATGTGATCGCCGTTAATTTCGTTGCCCTTCTCATCCACCGCAATACAACGGTCGGCGTCCCCGTCAAAGGCAAAGCCTACGTCCAATTCCTTTTCCAACACCAGTTTTTTCAATCCCTCAATGTGAGTGGATCCGGCATTCCGATTTATATTCAACCCGTCCGGCTCAGCGTTGATAACATACGTCTTTGCGCCAAGCGCTTCAAATACCGCCTGCGCGATCGACCACGCGGAACCGTTGGCACAGTCCAGTCCTACCCGATAGCCTTTCATAGAGTTTTGTGCCAGCGAAATTAAGTAGCCGATATAGCGATTGCGTCCTGCGGCGTAATCAACGATCCGTCCTACATCTTCGCCGGCCGCAAGCGGCAGATCTCCCTCTATTCCGTCAGGCAGATTTCCGTCAATATAGGCTTCGATCTTTTCAATGGTTTCATCATCGATCTTTTCCCCCTGACAGTTCACCAGCTTGATCCCGTTATCGGTATAAGGATTGTGTGAAGCCGAAATCATAATTCCACAGTCAAAATCTTCCCGCGCCGTCACAAACGAAACGCTGGGCGTAGTCGTTACATGCAGCATGTAAGCGTCTGCTCCCGACGCCGTCAGTCCGGCTACGATCGAATATTCAAACATATAACTGGAACGTCGAGTGTCCTTTCCAATCACCAGTTTAGGCTTATGTCCCAAGCCGGCGCCGGATACGGGCGATGCGTAATACCATCCCAAAAACCGTCCGATCCGATACGCGTGCATAGAAGTAAGCACCCGATTAACTTCTCCGCGAAAACCGTCGGTTCCAAAATATTTTCCCATAATGCAAAATGTCCTTTCAAAAAGCTAATTCATTTTAATTATAGCAAAAGTCATTTCAAATATCAAGCGCATTCGCCCTTTATTCACAAATCAATTACAAGTTAGTCATAACCTATTTTACATTTTTTGCTATACTAAAAATATATGATTACGGAGGTTATGACTATGTGCGGAATTGTAGGATATATCGGAGAAGAAGAAGCGGCGCCCATTTTGCTGGACGGACTTTCCAAATTGGAATATCGGGGCTATGATTCGGCAGGTATTGCCGTAACCGGTAAGGAAGCTCAGCAAATTGAAGTTGTAAAAGCCAAAGGACGGCTGAAAAATCTGATCGATATGACTGATTCAGGCAAGGCGCTGCACGGAACCTGCGGCATCGGTCATACCCGTTGGGCAACCCACGGCGAACCGAGTCCGGTCAACGCGCATCCTCATATCGGCGGCGACCGCCGGATCGTTGTAGTCCATAACGGCATTATTGAAAACTATCGGGAAATCAAGGAAATACTTGAGCGAAAGGGGTATAGCTTCCGTTCCCAGACCGATACGGAAGTGATCGCGCAGCTGCTCGATTATTATTATAAAGGCAACCCTTTGGAGGCGATCAAGGAAGTAATGCTTCGGGCTGTCGGTTCTTACGCCTTAGGAATTCTATTTGCGGACCGCCCCGATGAACTGTATGCCATCCGAAAGGACAGTCCGCTGATCGTAGGGGTACGCGATCAAGGGGAAGAAAAAGAGTGCTTTGTTGCCTCTGACGTTCCCGCCATTCTGAAATACACCCGCGATGTCTATTATATCGATCACTTTGAGGTTGCGCTCCTTACCCGCAGCGGCGTCCGTTTCTATAACATCGACGGAGAGGAAATTTCCAAATCTGTCCATCACATAGACTGGGACGCGGAAGCTGCTGAAAAGGGCGGCTGGGAACACTTCATGATGAAGGAAATTCATGAGCAGCCCAAAGCGGTACAGGACACTCTTTCCCCGCGGATCAAGGATAACGCCATCGACCTTAGCGACGCGGGCATTTCCGACGAGCTGCTCCTTGAACTGCGCAGACTTTATGTAGTTGCCTGCGGTTCCGCCTACCATACCGGTATCGTCGGACGTTATGTATTGGAATCGCTCTGCCGTCTGCCGGTGGAGGTAGAAGTCGCTTCCGAATTCCGTTACCGAGATCCTATCTTGGATGAAAACAGCGCCGTGGTCATAGTCAGCCAGTCCGGGGAAACCGCTGATTCACTGGCGGCGCTTCGGCTGGCAAAATCCAAGGGCATTCCCGTTATTGCGATTGTGAATGTAGTTGGCAGCTCCATCGCAAGAGAAGCTGACTATGTACTCTACACATGGGCAGGTCCGGAAATTGCTGTGGCTACCACAAAAGCCTATTCCACGCAGCTGATCGCTTTTTATCTGCTGGCGCTGAAAATAGCGGCGCTGCGCCAATCGGTTCCGGAAGAACGAATCAGTTCGCTCATCGCTGAGCTTCAAACGCTTCCCGTCAAAATGGAACGGATTTTAGAGGATAAAGAGCGGATCCAGTGGTTTGCCAGCAAATTCTCCACTGCTAAGGACGCGTTTTTCGTTGGACGCGGCATTGACAGCGGCGTCAGCATGGAGGGCAGCCTGAAGATGAAAGAAATCTCCTATGTGCATTCCGAATCTTACCCTGCCGGAGAACTGAAGCACGGTACCATTTCACTGATCGAACAGGATACATTGGTGGTCGGCATTGCCACTCAGCCCGCTCTTTTTGATAAAATGGTCAGTAATTTAGCGGAAGTTCATTCAAGAGGCGCTTATGTAATGGGCATTACCTCTTATGGCTGCTATTCCATGGAGGATGTAGGGCAGTTCACAGTCTATGTACCTAAAACTGATCCGCTGTTCAGCGCCTCCCTTTCCGTGCTTCCCCTTCAGCTATTCGCTTATTATGTAAGCTGCGCTAAGGGACTGGATGTGGATAAGCCCCGTAACCTTGCTAAGAGTGTCACTGTGGAATAATGATCCAGCTTCAGGTTTTGGAAAATTATCCCCCAAAGCTGAAAGAATAACGAATGCTAACCGTTAATAATTTACTTCGGGGAACCTCCTAATACGCAGGTTCCCCGATTTTGAAAGCTATATGTAACTATACCGAGAAGTATGAACACAGATAAAAGCGGTTATGTTTTTACATAAACACAAAAAACCTTCATTTTCCCGCTTGTCTAATATATAAATTAAAAAGAATTTTCAATATTCATTTTGCTGTTTTCAGGTAATACTGACTGTAGTCTGACCGCGTTAGATGCTCCAATATTTGCAGACCGCGCGTTTTTCGGCTTTCAGATCCAAATGCTGCCGCGTTATTGCTGTAAATCTCCGCAAAATGTCGCCGTTAGGCGAAAGGAATGATCAAAATTATGCAGATCTCATCCTCCTTTTTAAAAAAACAACTATCACGGTTTGCGCCTTTCATCGACGGGCTGTCCCTCCCTGCCCAACGTCAGGGTCAGAATCGTTTAGGAAGCCTTCTCGCGATGTCATACCGAAAAAAAACCGTTCTCACCGAACTGTTTCTGCCCGGAAATAATGCCGCGTGTCAGCCATCCGACCCTCCCTCTTCTAATGATCAGGTCAAATCGGTCTGGGTAACGCCTGTTTCCGATGAAAAGGAACCGCTTCGGGAAGGCGTACTACTTTATCTTCACGGCGGAGGGTACGTGACCGGCGATTTAGCTTATGTTAAAGGCGTTTCCAGTATGCTGTCAGGCAAACATCACACAGCGGTACTGGCGCCGGTTTACCGCCTTGCGCCCGAATATCCTTTTCCGGCGGCACTGGATGATGCGTTATCCGCATATAAGTGGCTGCTGAGTCAAGGATTTGCGCCGCAGAAAATCATTCTGTGCGGAGAATCCGCCGGAGGCGGTTTGATCTATGCCCTGTGCCTGAAGCTGAAGGAATTAAAGCTGGCGCTGCCCGCGGGACTGATTCCGCTTTCTCCGTGGGCGGATCTTACTCACAGCGGTGAAAGCATCCGGCAAAATGAATTGTCAGATCCCTCTCTTACGCTGAAACGGCTGGAATATTTTGCGGATTGCTATTGCGGCGAACAAAGAACGAATCCGCTTTGTTCGCCCCTCATGGGCGATTTATCGGACATGCCCCCGTCTTTGATTTTTGTAGGCGGTGATGAAATTCTGTTATCCGACGCTATGCGCCTTCAAGAAAAGCTGCTGTGCGGGGGCGCCAGCGCTAAGCTTCGAATCGCGCCTCACATGTGGCATGCCTATACCCTCTATCCCACACCGGAATCGGAAGAGGATCATCTTTTGATTGAAGCCTTTCTGAAGGAAACGCTCCGCAATATGTGAAATAAACGGTTCTGATTTAATCGTTTTTCCTTTAACCTTCAATTATATATTTATTCGATATACATTGACAAACGAGGTATTTTGTGCTATAATGCAAATGCAGTCCGAATAGGCGCAGCTTCCGTTTCAAAATTCAGAAAACACTAAAGCTGTCATTACAACCGTTCAATGAATAGATCAGGAAAGCGGAGTATGAACGCGCACTGACATTCAATGCGTCTGAAGAGCCGTACTCTACAAAGCATTCAATCATCCTGACGCCGCCCAAATCAATCGAAGTAATAATGAGGAGATTCGTCATGGCACGTGAAACCCGCTGGATGAAACTGGATAACGCAGCTAAAATTTATCCCTCCGCACGGCGGAAAAACTGGAGCAATGTATACCGCCTTTCCGCCGAGTTATCCGAACCGGTAGATCGCCTTTTGCTGAAAAAAGCGCTGACACGGGTAGTTCCCCGTTTTCCCTCCATTGTCGCTAAACTGGGGTACGGCATGTTCTGGTATTACCTGGAGCCATTGGACCGCCCTCCGGAAATACTGGAGGAACGGGCATATCCCTGCTCCTGCATGAGCCGGCCGGAAACCCGCCGCTGCGCGCTTCGGGTATACTGCTATGAAAACCGAATCGCGGTGGAATTTTTTCACGTGCTCACTGACGGCAATGGCGGACTGATCTTCCTGAAAACACTGATCGCCGCTTATCTTTCTGAACGCTATCAGCTTAC
>CAZMTU010000092.1:0-10055 GCA_964569225.1 uncultured Lachnospiraceae bacterium
TGCCCGATTCTATGGGCTGGACGGTTTCCGTTACCGAATAAAGCCGAATGGATTTTAAAATTACCGAATCCTGGCATAACCGCGCTGTATCCGACTTCTTAAAGGAAGTCGGATACTCTCATAAATTGATATCCCGTCTGAAGCGGCTGGAAAACGGCATTCTTCTGGACGGTAACGGGTCACTGTACGCGCACAGTTAAAGCAAGGCGCGTTGCTGTCGCTGGCGGTAGAAGACCGGTTAGAGGAAGTGAATTCCGCACTCACCCCTTCCGCAGTCCTTCCGGATATACTGTATGAGGATAAATGGATTCTTGCGGTAAATAAGCCGCCTTTTATGCCTACGCATCCGTCTGCAGGTCATCAGGGCGACACGCTGGCAAACGCGGTTGCCGGATATTTTGCCAAACAGAACATTCCGTTTATTTTTCGGACGGTCAATCGGCTGGATCGGGATACCAGCGGGATCGTTTTGCTGTCCAAAGATAAACATACAGCAGCCCTGCTTTCAGCCGAAATGGAGCGCGGTCAGATCCAAAAAAGCTACCTTGCACTGCTGCGGGGCAATTTCCCGTCCCATTTATATCCGCTCGCTCCCGACGCCGGCAGGATTTCCACCTATCTGCGCCGTAAAGAAGGCAGCCGAATGCTTCGGGAAACCTTTACAGAACCGCTTGCCGGTACAGCCTCCGCTGTCACCGATTATCGGGTATTGAGTCACTTGTCTATTGACCGAGCCGGTAAACCGACAATGCTTACATGGGTACGCGCACTGCCGAAAACCGGCAGAACGCATCAATTGCGGGTACAGTTTGCCTTTTGCGGACATCCTATATTAGGGGACAGCCTGTACGGTCAATCCTCCGATCTGATCTCAAGACAGGCGCTTCACGCCGAAACGCTTACCTTCCTTCATCCTATTAATAAATCTCTTATGACGCTTCGGGCGCCCTTGCCTGAGGACATGCAAAGCCTGAAAAAGGAGTTTTCATATGAATGACCAGCCATCCCTGCTGAAAAAAGGAAAAGAATCCCTTCGTGCCTTTGGACGCTTTATTAAGCGAGGATTTCTTTATTTTTTTAAATCCGCCTATAAAGCGATGTTTGTGTGCCTCGGTCTTGCGCTGCTCGCCGCCATTCTGCATTTGATCTGCTACAATTCTGTGGCATTTTCCGATTTTATGACCGAAAAAGTGTGCGCTGTTGTCCGATTTTTTCTGGCAAAGCTTACCGGATGGATCCCCTTTTCTCTTGCGGAACTGATTATTATTTTGCTGCCGCTTATTCTGGTCATTCTGATTATTTTAACCGTCCGTCTTGCTCGCCGCTTTGACAAAAAAGCATACTGTAGGTATGTTTCTTTTCTGCTGTCAGCCATCAGTCTTTTCTATACCCTGTTTGTCTTTACACTGGCGCCCGGATACTGGGGCAGTACGCTCGACCAAAAGTTAGGTCTTACCCGGGCAAATGTTTCCCAAGAAGAACTGCTGGACACTGCCGTTATCCTACTGGAGGGCGCTGAAGCGCAATTAGATGAGGTATATTTCCGATATAACGATTTTTCGGTTATGCCCTACAGTCTGGACGAAATGAATCAAAAACTCAACGATGCATATGCTGTAGCCTGTCAGAAGTACAGCTTTATCTCTTCCTTGCGTTCCTCTATTAAATATGTTATGCTCAGTCATCCCATGTCCTACACCCACATCACCGGCGTCTACTCCTACTACACCGGCGAAGCAAATCTGAACATTCAGTTTCCCGACTATACCCTTCCTTATACGGCGGCGCATGAGCTGGCGCATCAGCGGGGCATCGCTCGAGAGGACGAAGCCAATTTCGTCGCCTTTCTCGTCTGCATTGAATCGGAGGACCCTTATATCCGTTACAGCGCCTATGTCAATATGCTGGAATATGTGATGAGCGCCCTGTACAGCGCCAGTTCAGAAGCATACGGTGAGTTTTACCGAACCATTGATCAAAAAATCGTAGGGGAATTTTATGCTTACAGCGCCTTTTTTGAACAGTACCGTGAGAATACCGCCGCTGAAATCAGTGAAACTGTAAATAATTCCTATCTCATCAGCCAAGGGCAGTCCGCCGGCAGCCGCAGCTACGGTCTGGTAGTCGATTTGGCAGTTGCTTACTATAAAACCGAGCCTAATGATTGAACTGTCTAAAAGAATACCGCATATAATGGCAATAAAGGACACTTTGACGAATTTTGTAAACATTTGCCCAATTCCGGCAAATGTTTACATTTTGTTCATGAACGCTTTCAGAATGATGCTATACTATATTATGTACATAAGTTTTGGGACTGTCTTAAATCTCTGTCGGCTGTACATAATCGGGTATAGCGAAAAATAATCCGGGAGTAATATCTGTCCGACTTATTCCGGACGGGTTTGTATATAAAATGGAAAAAATATTGATCAATGGCGGAAGACCGCTCTATGGAAAAATTGATGTAGACGGCATGAAAAACGCCGCGTTACCTATTGTTTTTGCGACTTTACTGGTTGAGGGAAAATGTCGGATCGACAACCTCCCCAGTGTAAACGACATCGCGCTTTCTTTGAAAATTTTAGAGCATATCGGCGCAGACATCCGAATGATCAGGAAAAACTGCGTGGAAATCGACACCGCCAACGCGCGGATGATCGCTCCTCCTATGGAGCTTACCCGAAAGATGCGGGCGTCCTATTATCTGTTGGGCGCCGAGCTTGGACGCTTTGGCGCTTCCTGTGTAGGCTATCCGGGCGGCTGTGACTTTGGAGTCCGCCCGATCGATCAGCATATCAAGGGCTTTGAAGCGCTGGGCGCTTCAGTCAGTATCGCGGAGGGCGGTTTTATTGTCACTGAAGCCCCCGACGGTCTGACCGGCAGCAATATCTTTTTTGATGTAGTATCGGTTGGCGCCACGCTCAATATAATGCTGGCGGCTGTCCGTACCCCCGGGCTTACCGTTATTGAAAACGCCGCGAGAGAACCGCATATCGTAGACCTCGCCAATTTTCTCAATACCTGCGGCGCCCGGATCAGCGGCGCGGGTACCGATACCATTAAGATAAAAGGTGTGGAAGCGCTTCACGGATGCAGCTACACTATTATTCCCGACATGATCGAAGCAGGTACTTATATGGCAGCGGCAGCGGCAGCAGGCGGGCAGGTTCGCATCTGCAACGTCATTCCGAAACACCTGGAATCCATCACTGCCAAATTGGAAGAAATGGGTGTGTCTGTTGAAGAATTTGACGACTCCGTTTTGGTCACTCGCACTGACCCGCTACAGAAATGCAATATAAAAACCCTGCCCTATCCGGGCTTTCCTACCGATATGCAGCCGCAATTCTGCGCGCTGCTCTGTCTTGCCGGCGGCGTCAGCACCCTTTCCGAAGGCGTTTGGGACAATCGTTTCCGTTATGTGGAAGAGCTTCGCAGAATGGGCGCGGATATTCAGGTCAACGGTAAAACAGCGGTCATTCAGGGCGGCGTTAAGCTGTCCGGCGCGTCTGTTCGTTCGGTCGATCTTCGGGGCGGCGCCGCTATGGTAATTGCCGGACTGGCGATTGAAGGACGTACCGAAATAGAGGATATTCACCTGATCGAACGGGGATATGACGATATCGTAGGCAAGCTCTCCGCTGTCGGCGCGGATATTTGCAAAGTGATTTATCCCGATCCCATCGTACATGCCAAAGCCAATTGACTTTTAATTGAATTTGGGGCTTCGCCCCAAACCCCACCATAACTTTTTAAGAAAGTTTCCGGGCTTCAAGCTTTGAATAAAAGACTTTATTGAAAGCTTCTGAGGGTGTTAAGGAAATTTTTACAGAGAAGTTCCCTGAATGGAGTTTGGGGCGAAGTTTCCATTTAATTCCGAAAGGATTTATTTATGAAAACGCTCACTGTCGGACCTAACGACGCCGGTCAGCGGCTGGACAAATTCCTTACCAAAGCTATGAAAAATCTGCCGGCATCCATGCTCTATAAAGGCATCCGAACCAAAAAAATAAAGGTCAACCGCAAACGCGCGCAAATTGATCAGCTCCTTCATACAGGGGACACTGTGGAACTCTTTCTCCCGCCTGATCTGCTTTCCGATCGCCCTGCGCCCGCCTTCACAAAGCTGTCTCCCCGTTTAAACATTGTTTATGAGGACGATCAGATTCTGTTGCTGAACAAGCGCCCCGGTCTGTTAGTACATTCGGACGCAAAAGAGGATACCAACACGCTGATCTCCCATGTGAAAGCCTATCTTTATCAGAAGGGCGAATACAACCCCGAGAAGGAACAAGCTTTTGCGCCTGCCTTAGTCAACCGCATTGACCGCAATACCGGTGGCATCGTCATTGCCGCCAAAAGCGCCGCCGCTTTGAGAGTCCTCAATCAAAAAATGAAGGATCGAGAAATCAAAAAGCAGTATCTGTGCGCCGCCCATGGCATTTTTGAGAAAAAAGAAGGACTTCTCACCGGTTGGCTGCGTAAGGATTGCGAAACAAATCAGGTGACGATCTATCAGAAAAAGCCGCCCGATTCAGACAGATTAAAGTCTATCCGTACCGCTTATCGGGTGCTTTCCGAAAAAGGGGGCTGTTCTCTGCTGGAGGTCGACCTGCTTACAGGCAGAACTCATCAAATCAGAGCGCATTTTGCTTCGGTAGGTCATCCGCTGCTGGGAGACGGTAAATACGGCGTCAATCGGGATGACAAAAAACGGGGCTATAAATATCAGGCGCTCTACGCATGGCGGATCACCTTTGATTTTGCCGCCTCAGACAGTGCCGACAGCGGCCTCCTTGACTATCTAAACGGCAAGACCTTTGAGCTGGACAAGTCGCAGATCTGGTTTTTGGAGGATTTCATATGACTTGGCTGCTCATTATTTCGGGCATTCTCACCGCACTGACACAAATGAGCGACTGGCTTGCCCCATTCGCTTATCTTTCTATGATACCGTTGGTCTATGCCCTGATAAAAACCGCGAGTCAAAAAACTTCCTTCCGAAGAAGCTATATGGCAGGCGTTTCTTTTGCGCTGCCCTATTTTATCACGGTATTTCACTGGTTTTGGTATCTCTACCCCATGGAGTTTATGGGTGTAACCAAGCTTCAAGCGGTGGGGATCATCCTTTTCTGCTGGTTGGGGCTTGCCGCCCTGCAAGGCTTTACCTTCGCCTGCTTCGCACTTTTCTTTCGCCAATGCAGCGCTCACCCTGCCCTGTCTCCGCTGCTTTTCGCGGCAGTCTGGACCGTCTCCGAATGGCTCCAAACGCTTACATGGGCAGGGGTGCCATGGGCAAGACTGGCGTTGTCCCAAACCGGTTTTCTTCCGGCTATTCAATCGGCAAATCTGCTTGGTTCCTTCTTCATTACCTTTATTATTGCACTGGTAAACGGCATTTTGGGATGGGGAATTTGGAAGCTGTCCCCTACGGTGGAGCTAAGCGGCAATCCGTTTAAGCAGTTCAAAGCGGGGATTTGCCTTGACTGGAAGGTCACACTGGTTCGGGCGGTTGCCCTCTCAATGGCAGTTATTAGCGCAAATCTCGGATACGGCGTTCTTCGACTGACAACCTACCAAAACAACGCAGACAGAAAGATTATTGCGGCGTTGATTCAGGGCAACATTGCATCAGGTGAAAAATGGGAAAGCGCGGGCGCCGATGCCATTAATCTCTACCTGTCGCTTTCGGAAGAGGCAATCCGAACATCAGGCGCGAACATTGTTCTATGGCCTGAAACGGTACTGACTTACCCGGTAAAGCAGTATCCCAGTATCTGTCAAGCCATCACCCAGCTGGCATCTGAAACCGGCGCTATCTTCTTTGTTGGCGCAATGGACTGTGTTGACGGCGAAGCCGCTTACGCAGCCGGAAAAGAAACGCTGAATTACAATGCCATCATTGCTTTTTATCCTGACGGCTTTATAGAAGAACAGCCTTATTACAAACAGCATCCCGTCCCATTCGGGGAATACCTGCCTATGGAGGATCTAATAAACGCGCTGCTTCCTTTCCTCGGCAAATTAAATCTTTTTAGCGATTCCCTCACCGCCGGTACCGAATCGGTTATCGCCGATACCGAATACGGAAAGGTGGGACGGCTGGTCTGCTTTGACTCGATCTATCCTACGCTTGCCCGCCGCAGCACCGCTGATGGAGCGGAAATTCTGATGCTTTCCACAAACGATTCCTGGTATCTGGACTCTCCTGCTGTATATCAGCACAACGCTCATGCCTGTCTGCGGGCAGTGGAAAACGGCAGGTGGATACTTCGCGCCGCTAACACCGGAATTTCCTCACTGATTTCCCCCACCGGTGAGGTCTCTGAATTTTTAGAGCCGCTTGTAACGGGATATGTGGTTGGCGACGCCTATTTTTCATCTGAACGCACACTCTATTCCTACACTGGCGAACTCATTGTTTGGCTGTGTTTCGCCTTCATGGGCTTTGAGGCGGGATACAGAATTTATAATTATTATAAAGCACGGCGCGGTTTAAGAGCAGCTTCTCATTCTTAACAGAGAAAACACAAATGCGCCTATAGTATAATGTCCGTTCATTGCGCCTTCTTGCCGTGCCGCATACATTCTCCACAGACATTTCTGTTCTGTGGAGAATTGTCTTGTGCGGTCATTATCTGCTCAAAATAGTCGGTATATTTGTTAAATGTGTATTTTGGAGCACTATTCTCTCATTTCGGCATATACTAAAACGAGGTGACAAGGTGTGACACAAGTGATAAGATACAGCCAAGCGGTAAAGGACTACCTGACCACCTTCTACTGCATATTGGATGAAATGATAGAAGCTATGACTGAGGCGACGCTTGGCGAAAGCATTTCCGCAAATTTTATGGTACAGATGATTCCTCACCATGAAGCTGCCATTCAAATGTCCCGAAGCATCCTACAATACACCGGCAATCCGCAGCTTTGCGATATTGCCTCAGGTATTATTCGGGAACAAACCGAAAGCATCGGTCAAATGCAGGAAATTCTGCCTGCCTGCCGGAGCGCCACAAACACAGAACAGGACCTTTGCCTATATCAGCGCAGAGCGGACCAGATCATGCGGACCATGTTTACCCGCATGGATACCGCCCGCAGCGACAATCGGGTAAGCTGCAATTTTATGTGGGAAATGATCCCCCACCATGAAGGAGCGGTAGCGCTCTCTGAAAATGCGCTGCGCTATGAAATTTGCCCTTCCCTGGTACCCATTTTACAGGCGATTATTACTTCTCAAAAACGCGGAATCGCCCGAATGCAGCATTTGCTGCGCTGCATCGGATGCTAATACGGGGCATATTTTTTTAACAAAAGGACACTTCAGCCGAAGTGTCCTTTTGCGGTCAGCTCAATATGGCATTAAGACGGTCCACTGTTTCGCTGACCTTACGTTCAAAGCGCCTGTAATCCCTGCGCCAGCGGATAAAGAGCAGCGGAATCATCGGATAGAGCACAACCGCCATAAAAATTGAAACCATCCCCAATGTACTGCTGGGAATTGCCATGGCTGCCAGCATGATCAGCACCGGAATACAAAACAGCGTCACAGACGCTCCAATTCGTTCAAAGAGGTTTTCCCGCGCGCGTCTGCGAATCTCTTCAATATCCTTTCTGTAACCGACAGGCGTGATAACAAAATCCTTTCCGCCTTCCAGCATAGGCGCCGTATAATCGTGAATATCCGCCGCATAAGCGCCGGGCGTGAATATCAATGTCTGTTCATTGAAACGGACGGTCTTCACCGCAATTTCAGCGCTGAGCAGAATCGGGCTGCTTCCGCTATAGATAGATGTGCGTCTGAAAAAACCGTTCCAGATCACACCGAAAAAACAGATCAATGATTTGAACAACCGTATCAGCGGCGGTCCACCGCATCCCACGGTCTGCTGCTCCGCTCGGAAAGCGCTTTCTCCTTCGGTCAGCTCAAAAACAGAATGCGCTTCTGTAACAGACGCGCTGTGCGTTCGGTCGGTCAGCCGAAAGCTGCCGCCGGAAAGCCCCAATATTCCAATCGTCATAACATCCCCGCAAATACCAAGATATTCGCCGTCCATACACCAATACTCGGCATGTGCATTTCCTTCATATTAGATAATTCTATCGTATCAGATTCCGATCAGATTGTCAAGAACGATTTTTTTGCATACACTGAAATGAGAGAAATCAGGCATTGGAGTGATCTTGCCGCTTTCTCTCAGGATCAGAGAAATCATTTGACCAAAAAGGAATCGGAATTATGAACCAATGTCTTATCACTACAGTTTCCATGACGCTTGCCATGCGGGTAAAAAGCACGCTGACAGCAAACGGCATTCACGCCGCGATTACCCGTCTGCCGCCTGCCTATACGACTGAAGGGTGCGCATACGGCGTTGAGATTGCTGCCGCAGCAGCCGACAGAGCCTATCATGTACTGCAGATCTCTGATGTTCCCTTTGGCAAGATCGTTTGTCCGGACGGGCGTCCTGTCCGGAGAGGTCCCGGAAGGGGGATAAATCAATGATATATCTTGACAACGCCGCCACCACCTTTCCGAAGCCTGAGTCGGTGTACAACGAAGCCATGCGCGTCATGCGCGCCTGCGGCGGAAACCCCGGCAGAGGCAGCCACAAAATGGCGCTGGCGGCAGCAGAGGAAATTTATCGCTGTCGGGAAGCGGTAGCCGATTTTTTCGGTAGTCATTCACCCGAACGGGTAGTATTGACCGCCAATGCCACTCATGCGTTAAACTGCGCCCTTAAAGGACTGCTCCGTCAAGGGGATCATGTGCTCTTTTCCGAGCTTTCTCACAACAGTGTCCGCCGACCAATCCTCGCGCTCGCTAAGCATCGGGGCGTACGCTATAACGTCTACCGCGGATTTGGCAGCCAAGCTGAAATACTGGCATCTATCCGGTCAAAGCTGCGCCCGGAAACCAAAGTGATCGAAGTCACCTGCCGATCCAATGTCTGCTCTGTAGGGCTGCCGCTTCAAGAAATTGCGGCACTCTGTAAGCAGAGGGGCATCATTATGGTAGTGGACGCATCGCAGGCGGCAGGCAGCATGCCCCTTTCCATGAAAGACCTCGGAACCGCTGTTTTATGCGCGCCCGGTCACAAAGGGCTGTACGGTCTGCCGGGAAGCGGCTTCGCTCTCTTTTCGGATGACATCGAACCAACTTCCCTTCTCACGCTCAATGAAGGCGGCAGCGGCGTTCACTCTGTAGAAAGCGATATGCCCGATCTGCTTCCCGAACGGCTGGAAGCGGGAACGCTGAACGCACCTGCCGCCGCGTCCTTGAGGGCAGGCATTGAATATGTCCGGCAGGTAGGCATAGATCAAATAGAAGCGCTGGAAAGCGGTCTTCGCAGAAAGCTGACCGATCTGTTGCTGCACACCAACGGGATCCGGGTATACTGTCCTGAAGGACGTGAAGGCGGCATTCTGCTCTTTTCGGTATTCGGCCGCTCCTCCGCAGAGGTGGGCGCTTATCTTGACCGTAACGGCATCTGTGTGCGCGGCGGGCTGCACTGCGCGCCCCTTGCGCACCAAGCGCTTGGAACGCCTGCGGGCGGAGCTGTACGGGTTTCTTTCGGCGCGTTCAACACCGAAAAGGATGTAACCGTATTTTGGCAGACGCTAAAAGCAATGAAGTAATTTTATCCCACAAAGGCGCTTTTTCACAAAAGCACCTCCCAAACAAAGGCAAAATTCAATTGGGGCTTTGCCCCAAACCCTATTTAGGGGACTTTTTAAAAAAGTCCCCTAAATACCTTCAAAAGAATTTAAATATGGACATATTTCTATTTTTAAGCTTTATAACTTGAATTTGTCTATGATCAAGACTGCCGCAAAACTATAATTGTTTGGCAGCTTGCATAAAAGTTTTGATCGACCTTTTCTCAAAAGGTCGTGGGTTCTTAGGGCGAAGCCCTAAGTCGCCCTCCGCAGAGGGCGAAATGCCCCACCCTTCTCTTTTTGAGCGCTTTTTCTCTTGGGCTTTTTTAGACAAGAGAAAAAGCGGATAAACAAATTTGTGTATTTTAAGCGCAATTTGTTCTGGA
>CAZMTU010000093.1:0-9750 GCA_964569225.1 uncultured Lachnospiraceae bacterium
AGTGTCATAATATTCCTTCTTTCTATTATTCTCATTTTTTAGTTATCCGGTTTATTCGTCTTTTTGACAGTGCGTATTTTTGACAGTGCGTACTATCGGTCATCCTCCCGTCTGCCCAACATAAATGCCGCCATTAGATAGCCTAAACACGCACCGCCCATCACACAAAATATATAGATCATGGTCATGCCTCCATTATCGGTTTTCTGTCCGTATTGCCAGTATATTCAAGAATTTTTCAACACGTGCGCAAAAAGGTTCATAAAACTGTTTATAATAGGAACCATCCTGCACTGATACGCCTACAAAACAGCTTCGTAAAACTATTATATAATAGCGGCGCGTATGATACAGTTGCAAACCGTCTGATTTTGTACGATTTTTTAAAAAAAATTACATAAAAAAGCGATTCTCAAACGGCAAACCCATTTAGAATCGCTTTTTGATCATACGATCAAATTTACTGTAATACAGTATATAATCCAAGGAACAAAAGTGCCAGAAGCAGGTCGGCTGCACCGATAACCAGCAGCACATAAGAGGGTTTCCCCCGCTTTTCCGCTTTCATCACCTTGTAATCATAAAATTTAATTTTATCCGATTCTCTATTGATCGGCGTGAACAGACGAATCAGACTGTGAAATCCGAAGGTCAGCGCATCAAAGAAGCCTGACTGCGAAATCAGCAGCAGCAAGCCAATTCCGCAGAAAAAAACCGCGGGCGCAAAAAATCCATCGCTAATGCACTGCATTCGATCAACCGAATTTTCAAGTGTAAAAAGCCCTCGCCAAGCCATCAATCCAAAAGAAATCAACAAACTGACAGTTGACGGTATCACCCAGCGCAGTCCTTTTCTCATTGCAACGCTTCCCTTCCAATTCAAGCCTGTTTTACCGCTCTTCTCGCAGCAGCTTACAGTATTTTTGATATTCCGGCTCATTGCAGTATACAAAATGTCCGGAAATTACCTCCCGCATTGCCGGCTTTTCAACCGAATAATCATGTTCAGCAAGAGGCTGATATACAATTCGCTTTCTTTGCTTTTCATAATTCGGGTCAGGCAGCGGAATAGCGGAAAGCAAAGATTTGGTGTAAGGATGCAGCGGATGCCGAAACAGTTCATCAGAATCGGCCAATTCCACCATTTTTCCCATGTACATAACACCGATCCGATCGGAAAAATACTTAACCACTGACAGATCGTGCGCAATAAATAGAATGGTCAATCCCATATCGCGGCGCACGTCATTCAACAGATTAATGACTTGAGCCTGAATGGATACATCCAGCGCCGATACCGGTTCATCCGCAATGATAAACTCCGGATTCATGATAACCGAACGGGCAACGCCGATTCGCTGTTTCTGTCCGCCGGAAAATTCGTGAGGATATCGTCCGGCGTGCTCCTGCACCAGTCCTACCCGCTCCAGTACCTCGAAAACCCTCCGATTGATCTCTTCCTTGTCCTTTATTCCGCGAATAGCCAGTCCTTCAGAAATAATTTCCCTGACCGTCATACGGGGATCCAATGAAGCCACCGGATCCTGAAAAATCATTTGAATCTGGGTAATCAGCTTCTGCTTTTTCGCAGCCTTCCGCTCCGCTTTATACGCTTGCGTCAGCTTGGATTTTTCATCCCCGTCTGCATTTTTCAATAGCTCACTGTACTTTTGATCGATCTCAGCGATCAGTTCGCTAACATACCGATCGTCGCTGTGTTTATGATCGTAACGGGCGGTTTTAATATTCTTAAGCTGTTCATCGCGAATAGCTTCAAACTTTTCTTGCTCCGCCTTGAGCTTTACAGCAACATCCGCGCCGCCTTCGGTGCGGAGCTTCGCCGCAGCCTCTTCGTATGCCATCTTTGCATTTTTAATTGCTTCCCTGTACGAAAGCGTTCCGGCGCAGATCCGCCTGCCCTTAAAGTAAATATTGCCTGAGGTAATATCGTACAGCTTAATGATGGAACGTCCGGTTGTAGTCTTTCCGCAGCCGGATTCGCCTACCAACCCAAAGACCTCTCCCTTTTTCACATCAAAACTGACGTCATCTACCGCTTTGGTAGTACCGCTGCCGGTTTTGAAATACTGACACAAGTGGTCAACTTTCAGCAGGATTTCCGCTTCTTTTTCATTCGGCATACCGATCCCCTCCCAGTCCTTTCTGTTTCATTCGCTGAATTCGGTCGCTGACTACCTTCGGAATTTCTACCTTTGGCGCATCCTTGTGCAGCAGCCACGTTGCCGCGGAATGGGTATCGCTGATTTTAAACATAGGCGGCTGACGCTCATAATCAATTTTCAAAGCATACTTATTCCGATCCGCGAAAGCGTCGCCAATGGGCGGATAGATCATATTGGGCGGCGTACCGGGAATGGACTCCAGCTTTTCATTGGTGTCCAGATCGGGCATGGAGGAGAGCAGCGCCCATGTGTAAGGATGGGCCGGTTGATAGAACACATCCTCAGCCGTACCGTATTCCACAATTTTACCGGCATACATTACGGCAATGCGATCCGCCATGTTTGCTACGACTCCCAAATCATGGGTAATAAAAATTATAGACAGGTTTCGCTTGGCCTTCAGGCGGTTAATCAGTTCGAGAATCTGTGCCTGAATAGTAACATCCAACGCTGTAGTAGGCTCATCACAGATCAGAATGTCAGGATCGGCTGCCAGCGCAATGGCAATGACGATTCGCTGCCGCATCCCTCCTGAAAACTCAAACGGATACTGCCGGTAGCGCTTGCGGGGCTCGGAGATTCCTACCTCCTCCATCAGCTTCAGCGCCTTATGCTTAGCCATCTTCTTTGTGACCTTATGAACCACCCCTGAAGCGCTTCGCTTCAGATAATCAATCATGTCTACCGTTTCCTGATGAAAATCATGGGCTGAAAACACGGCAATGTCATTCTCGTAATGCTCGCATAGCCGAGTAAGGATATGCAGAATATTATCCTGAATCCCCTCCAAGTTAATCAGCGACATAGGCGCTACTTTCCAACTGGGTTCCCTATTTCGGGCCTTCAAACGGTCAAACTTGGCCTGCTCCGCCGCAAACCGTTTCGATTCCTTTGCGTTTTTTAAATGCCCTTCATAATACGCATGCACAGCACTGAGCAAACCGGAATCGAAAGTATACGCTAAGCTGTCTTTTTTAATTTCCAAATAATTGATTGACGCCCTTACCTGCTTGATTAGCTGTTCTGTAAGCTTTTCGATTTTTTTCTCATCCTGTATCTCATTCTGGTAGACAGGAATTGCTGCCCGAATAGCCGAAATCACCTCACGCTTTTTTCCGGCATACAATTCAGCCGCGTATTTTACCGCCGCGGAAGCGTCATCAATAAACGACAGCATAAACTGATCGTCCAAATACTTGCGCAAGTACCCGTTCAACTCTGATACAGGAAGATTCGGAAGCGGTTCTGCCGAATGAACTACATAATAGCCCATCGCGAAGAAATTGGGCTGCTCCTTTTTGACGGCCGTTTTCAGGATCTCGCTCAATCGGGACAGCGACTGTACGATGCCGGCATATTCCTTTTTCGCCGCGGCAGCAGAAATTTCTTTATTCACTTTTGAGCAAAGCCGCTTTAATTCTTCAGCATCCTTGCTTACCACATAGGGATTGCAGCAAAAGATTGCCTGCGCAGTAATTTCTGTAACCGTTCGTTTCGGATCGTTCAGCGATTTTTTATCTATCAGAAACAGAACATTGTCGATATCGGAAATTAACTCTTCGGCTGTTTCATGCGCTGTCAGATACGCCTTTTCCAGTTCAATATGCTTAAACTCGAAACGGTCGAAGGCTTGACATTTCTGAGTCATTTCCTGAGCGCGTTCTTGCCCGTTTGCTAAAATCATATACTGCTTCAACAGGCCCAGTTCATTGTTAAATGCCTTACGGCTCTCCTTCTGGCGCGCCTTTCCCTTGAGCAGCATTGCCTCGGTCAGCTGTTTGCCGATTTTCATAATCGGATTCAGGCTGGACAGCGGGTCCTGAAAGATCATGGAAATTTTGTCGCCCCTGATCCGGTAAAATTCATCCTCCGGAATTTTCAGCAGATCCTTGCCGTCATATATAATTTCGCCGCCTTCAATAATCGCGTTGCCCGCCAGAATCCCTAATATTGCCTTAGATGTGACGGACTTACCGGAACCGGACTCGCCCACGACAGCAAGCGTTTCTCCCCGATTCAGTTCAAAATCAATTCCTCGGACCGCCTGCACCTTTCCGGAGCGCGTCCTGAATGAAATTGTCAGGTTTTTTACATCTAATACCTTTTCCATCATCAGCCCTCCACTCCGCGCAGCGACGGATTAAACGCGTCCCGCAGACCGTTTCCAAACAGGTTGAATGAGATCTCAAGCAGTGAGATAAACAGCGCCGGAAATAAGATAATATAAGGGTCGGTAGAAAGATAGTCCCGTCCGTTTGCCAACATGGTCCCTACGCTGGTCAGCGTTGAAGAATCCAGATTAACGATTCCGAGATAGGTCAGCGAAGATTCCGTAAAGATGACCCCCGGAATAACCAAAACGGAACTGGTGATCAACGTGCCTAAGGAGTTGGGAAAAATATGCTTGAACATCAGCCGGCTGTCACTCGCTCCTAAAGTGCGCGCCGCCAAAATATATTCCTGTCCCTTGAATCTGTAAAACTGCATCCGTACATTGGCCGCCATACTGATCCAACCGGTCAACACAAACGCAAAAAGCAGGGAAATAATCGGTCCTACTACCTTTTGCAAGTGGAGCTGAAAGAGGGTTGCCACCACCATAAAGGGAACCCCGCTTAAAATTTCGCTGAACCGTTCCATCAGCATATCAATCATCCCGCCGTAATAGCCTTCGATGGCTCCGTAAATTGAGCCAATGAAAAGATTGATGCAAGCAATGCAGATAGCAAAAATGAAGGAAAAACGGGCGCCGCCGGCAAGCCGGGTAAAGATATCCTGTCCATACGCATTGGTACCGAAAATGAAGGACGGTTCTTCTCCATACCGATAAATAAAGTAATTATAGGTGAACACCCGAACATTGTAGGACTTTGATTTAGAAGTACCGGTTACATTGGCATACCGATAAGAGCCGTCGTCTCCTTCAATGCGCAAGCTGTCATAATCTCCGTCATCACCGGTTGTTTTATAGAGTTTCTGATAGTCGCCGTTTTTCATAATCGGCGTTCCCTTGATGTCTACCTCATACCAAATGTTTGCATCGGTCTTAAGCGATTCCATTTTAAAGGAGGAAGTATCTACCGCAGGATAAATCACCTGAATCTGATGTTCATTTTGCCAATTTTGAAGATCCTGATACTGCTCCTCGGTCAATGTCAAATAGATCATTCCGTTTTTATAGTAGGAATCTATTCGTATATCATAAAAGGTTGTGTTGCTGATACTGGATTCATCCACATAATCCGCCTTCATTACCTTGACGATTGGATTGCACCCGGTTTCAACACCGATTGCGTTATAATAGTTATAAAGCGCCTTGTTCACCGTTACATTGGAACAGCCGTCCCATCCTGCCCACGCGAACAGGTCCCATTTCGGACGCAGCTTACCGTATTGATGATAGGTAGTATCTGTTGGACTGTTCGTATAATTATTCTGGCAGAAAATCGGCACCAAAAGCGCGTACAGCATCAGCAGCAAAATAATAATGGCCGCCACTACCGAACTTTTATTTTTGCAGAACCGAAAAAACGCATCTTTAAAATAGCCGATTGGTTTGGTATCAAGCCGTTTATCGTGAGTCGAATCATCTCGCTTGGCAAATTCAAAGGATTCAGCCGGAATGTCTTTTATCATATCTGTATTTTTCATCATTTTCTGCTCCCCATTCTGATTCTCGGATCAATCAGACCGTAACTGATGTCCACAATGATATTTGCGACCAGTCCGATCAGGGTATAGAAGGCAGACAGCAGCATAAAGAAATTATAATCCAGCCGATTGATAGAATCAAGATAAAGCTGACCCACACCGGGAACCACAAAAATAGCTTCAATAATCAGTGATCCGCTCATAATACCAATAAATTCACCGATGATCATAGGCAGAATAGGAACCATAGCATTTCTCAGCGCATGCCGGACCGTGGTCTGCGCGCGTGTAAGTCCCTTAGTACGCGCCAACAGCAGATAATCGCTGGTCAGCACCTCTGTCAGTTCCGCTCGGGTATAACGGGTCAGTCCCGCAATGGTCCCAAAAGAAAGACTGAATACTGCCGGAAGCATAGAAACAAACATATCCCATGAGAAAAAATCATATCCGGCATTCATTGTAAAGGGAAACCATTTTAACTTAAAGCATAAAAAATACTGTACTAAAAACGCGTACACATAGGACGGAACGGATACGAAGATCATAACGCCTGTGGAAATCACATGGTCCTGCCATTTATTCTTTTTTAATGCGGCATAAATGCCGAATAAAAGTCCGATAGGAACGCTCAGGATCATGGAGTAAAGATTGACCATAACAGTTGCCGGCAGCTTCTCCACGAACTTATCGACTACATCCTGTCCTATATACAGCGCTTCGCTGGCTCCCCAGTCCCCATGAAGCAGCACTCTTTTCAGAAATATTCCATATTGAACAATCAACGGCTTATTATAGCCAAACTGCTCTCTGCGCGCTTCAATGATCTGCATATCCTTGCCAAACTGCTGCGTTGGTACATTAGGCAGCAGTTTTACAAAGACAAAACAGAGCGAAACAATAATAAACAGCGTCAGCAGCATAAACAGGATTCGCTCTATAATATATTTGATGGTGGATTTCATTTGTGACTCTCCTTATGTTTCCGCTTTCAAAGTAAAACGATCCTTCAGCCTCCGGGTATCATTCCGCTATAATGATTTGCATATTAAAAAGTTTACCGGAAACCGGACTGCCGCTTAGCGGCAGTCCATTGGTTCCGGCAATGGTGAAACATTGATCTGAAATCAATTGAGAATTATTTGTAGTTCAGGGTACCGCCCTGCGCTTTTACAAAAGCGGTCCATTCTTCATCGGTATAGTTATAAGTCATATACTTGACTCCGCCACGACCGACACCGTATATATATTCTTCAGTATAATATTTCACTTGCATGCCCTTCAGGCTTGCGGTACTTTCATCCATCATCGGAATCAAGTCATAGGTTTCAAGCACTGCGTTTTCCAATGCCGCGAGAATATCCAGACGGATTTCGTGATCATTGGAAGCCGAACCCGCGGAGAACGACTTGGTAGTACCGTCAGCCGTATTGGTAATGGTAATTTCTTCGCCCATAATAGCAGTAGTCCAATCCCAAACAGATGCTTTGTAGGTACCGTCTGCCATTTTAATTTCAATCATTGTTGCAGTAGTATCCCAAGAGGGATCATACTGATACGAAGAACTGGTATATGCTTCCATCAGGTTATAAGGATCCAGCGCAGAACCGGTCCAACCTACACCGAAGAGCATATCTACCTGATTGCCGCGCAGCGCGTCACCAAAGCCATTTCCAAGAGAAGCGTCCTGTGTAAAGGTCAGCTTGCCTTCCAGCTTAGTTCCCTTCACAGCCTCGGTATAGTTGTTTACAAGGAAATCATAGCCCTTGGTATAGAAGGGAGACGTATTATTGGGCAATCCGATCTTGATCTCAACCACATCATCCTCGTCCATATACCCCAGCTTAATAGCTTCATCATACGCTTTATTGAAGTATTCCTGAGCCTGCGCCAGATTATAACCGGTCAGACTTGCAATAGCGTCGTCAATCGTGGGATACATCTTCCCATCGCCAATATCGTCGTTCAAATCCCAGAAGTTCGCAATGACCTGCTTAGCCTGAGGGGTAGTTCTGTACGCGATACCGGCATCGGGATCAGAAATAATAAAGTTGGAATATACGCCAAACGCCGCATTGTTAGTAGGACTGGTAGCCAAACAGAATGCCGATCTGTCCAGCGCGAAGGAAAGCGCCATACGGAATTCCTTAATGGTCAGGATTGTCTTATTTTTGTTGGCCCCCGCAGCAGCCTGAGCGGTTTCCAAAGCGCCAAAGTTCGGGTTTAAGGCGATAAAAAAGGTTGACTCACCGGTAGTATAATAAGTGTGTTCGCTCTTACTGTAAGCGTCCATATCGTCCTTGGTCAGCACATAGGAATCCAACTGACCGTTTATAAACATTTCCAAACGGGTAGAGGCTTCGGGAATATATTCCATACTGATATTGGTAGTTTGATAAAGATCTTTGTTCTCTTCATCGTTATAGCCATACCAATGCTCGTTTTTATCCAAAGTGATCAGCTTGTCTGACTGGAAGCCGGTAAGCTTATAAGGGCCGTAGGACATTGTGGTATCAACCGTAGTTCCATAAGAATTAGTATAAGCGTCACCGTCTACCTTTTCGCAGGATTTATAAAGCGTTTCATTGACCAGCCACGAATCTGTCAGCGCATACAGCAGATAAAAGCCCGAAAGCGATTTTTCAAGCGCGATCGTTAACTCATATTCACCGGAAGCGAACAGACCCACCTCAGACCAATCCATTGAGGAATAGTGCTTCTGATAGGTAATATAATAGGCAAGGTCTTCTTTGGACTCATTTCCCCAAATATCACTGCCAGTAAACTGATAGAGCAGATCGATCGATTGATCCGTAACCGGCACATTGCCCTCATCATCAGCCAGCGCCTCCAGCTGAGCGTATACGCCGTCAGGGAAATAACCCTTGTACTGTTCAAGAGAATCCCCGCCCATCCATGCGTATGCAGTCTTCAGACCAAAATAGACTGCCTTGTCATTATAGGTATATACACCGTCAGCGCCCTTCACAAGATCTGCTATCGCTACCACAAAGTTTTCACCATCAGTAGAGTTTGGCTCTTTGATATCCTGATCCTGCTTAGAGTAATTATTCGCGTTTGCAATTACCATACTGCCGCTGTACAGCGAGTCAGCCCGGTAGTTATGCGCCTTCGGATTCAGCAGCAGCTTGGCAGAGGTTTCAAAATCAGCGGCTTTGATCTCAGTTCCATCTTCCCATTTGATATCATTTCTCAGAGGAATGCGGTAAACCTTTCCGGTTTCACCTTCTTTAACGCCGTATTTACCCACATACTCGGAGGTCACATCAATAGGTTCTTCCGTTGCCATAGCAGGTACTAACTGATAACCGTCTTTAGTATCGTTATAATCAAAGGTATAGAACCCTTGCGAAATATAATCAAGAATAACGGCATCGTCATTAGTCTGATAAGTGTGCGGATTCCAGTTGGTTGGAAATACAGTCAAAGCAAGGTTATAGGTATAGGCACCTGCATCATCCGTACTTCCGGGCTTTTTAGCGCATGCTGCGGCGCCGAACAGCATAGTAGCAGAAAGCAGCGCACACAACGCGCGAGACAGAAGTTTCTTCATATTTCATTCTCCTTTTTTATTACTGCTGTAACAAACAGCTTACGGCTCAAGTAAACACCGCCTTACCGTTTTTTATAAACGGAACAGCTTAATTCTTTGAGCTTGTTCATATTATATACAAACTTTATTCATTTGTCAAGTTGTTTCGATTTTTTTATGAAAAAAATTCGATTTTTAGGATTTTTGGACGATTATTTTCTTTCAAATTTCTTTACTAAGGCAAAAAAACCAATAAATTAAAAGTTATCCCTCTCAAAAACTGCCTTGAGAGGGATAACCTGTCGATTAACTCAATTAACCTAAACTTATTTTCTCTTCTTGCGGTGGGTCCACCAGATCACACCG
>CAZMTU010000094.1:0-8231 GCA_964569225.1 uncultured Lachnospiraceae bacterium
GACACGAAAAAGCACCAAAAACCACGGGTGGCACAGGTATAAAAACTGAGTGGGAGTAGTAGAAATAAATCCACAGAACCGTAAGAAAATTCACCAAATCCAAGGCGATCTTTCCGACGGACGATTCTATTCGAAAGATTATCTATATGAGCGCCACGGAAACCTTCAGGAAATGGACAATGCCGGTACGGGACTGGAGACTTGCCTATGCTGAGCATATGCTCAGCATAGGCTCAGTTTGCGATTTGATTTGAGGACAGGTTTACAGCCTGACGGCTGATGAGGGCTCCGCCCTCATACTCCCAAGGTTTATCCGCTCGGGGATATCCTGTGGGCGGAAAAGCGACGACTTGCGCCGTAGCAGCCCACAGTTTTATCCCGCGGCCTGCGTCAGGTCGCTCCTCAGCATTGCTCTGTTTGGTTGCATCTTTAGGATTGGCTCATTTGGGCTGTCTTAAGCGTTTACACAGTTTATTTTTCAGAACCTTCAAAATCGAACAATGTAATATAGATATGTGAATACTTATCAAAATCAAGTCCTAAGTGTCCATTTTTTGCATATTAGAATGGCCTTTTATCGATAGCTGTGGTATAATGATATAAATAATATACTTGATATGGGGGTGGTGTCAGGTGACACAGGCACGGATTTGTATGCCTTTTTCCTCAGATGTTTTTGCTCCGCGCAAGGTTTAATACAGGACGATACTTGCACGGAGCGATTTATTCCTTTTAAGGGAGCGTTATCGTCCGAATTAGGCTTTGCGCTGCTTGCAAATATAATTATTATTTTGTAAGGAGTAAAGCCATGAAAAAATTATCTTTTATAAAAGAACTCCGGAGCTTTTTGCTCTTATGGAGTTCGCAGACTGTATCCGGATTGGGTACAGCCATGACTAACTATGCACTAATCATCTGGATTTACGGGCAGAAAGGAACTGCCTCAAGCATAACGTTTTTGACGATTTGCTCATTTTTACCGACTATTCTCTTTCGTTTCATAGCCGGTACTTTGGCGGACCGCTGGAATAAAAAGAACATCATGCTGCTTGCTGATTTAGCAGCAGCGTGCGGGACGGTAACCGTTCTTGTTCTGTATTCCTTTTCCGCTCTTAGGATATGGCATATATATCTTATCAACTTTTTGCTCAGTTTCTTGAATGCCTTTCAAAGTCCGGCTTCATTTGTGGCGACCAGTTTGCTTGTGCCGAAAAAGCATTACACCAGAGTCAGCGGACTACAGGGCTTTTCCGGTTCTGCCGTCTCCATTTTGGCTCCGGCACTGGGCAGCTGTTTGTTGGCTTTTGGCGGAATGAATGTGGTTCTGATTTGTGACTTGGTAACTTTTTCTATCGCGTTTTTTGCACTTTTGTTCTTGATCAAAATTCCGGAAATAGAACATACAGAGAAGAAAAGCAAAGAGCCGTTCTTAAAGAGTTGTTTAGATGGAATAAGTTATTTGCGGAATCATGCAGCTCTTTTACATATTATCCTGTTTATGGCTATCATCAACTTCCTCGCTAAATTGGGCAATGATGGAATGATTTCTCCCTTTGTTTTAGGAAGAACAGGCAACAATCAGCAGGTGCTGGGTATGGTTCAAAGTGCAGTTGCATTAGGATTGCTCTCAGGAAGCCTCATCGTCACATTCATGAAACCTTCAGGAAACAAGGCAAAGATAGTTTTTGTAACCACAGCCATCACATGTGCGGGTAATATAGTGCAAAGCTTGACTCTCATGCCGTTGAGTTGGTGTATTGCCGCTTTTGTTTCCTATATGACTGCGGCAGTGATGAACGCTAATCTGACAGCAATCATGCGAGAAAATATTCCGGTTGAGGCGCAGGGACGAGTCTTTTCCGCAAAGGATACTCTCCAAAACAGCACAATTCCATTGGGATTGTTTCTGGGAGGTGTTTTGGCTGACCGTTTGTTTGAACCGTTTATGGCGGTGGATTCAACTATGCAAAGGATAGTATCTCATCTCTTTGGCACAGGAAACGGCGCGGGAATAGCTGTTATTTTCTTTTGCGTGGGAATTCTTGGAGTTGTTATAAGTCTTTCACGCTTAAACAAGCCGATTTACAAGGACTTGGATAAATAGAATTTGAGGCACGTTGATGGAGCGAAATAGCGTTATAGTAAATAGGCGGATATCACTAAGAATGACGGTTTAGCGGTTATCTAAAAAAGCGAAGCACCCCTCGTACAAGCCGTAGGCATGTGCGGGGGATGTATTTCACTCTCAAACTTTATGAGTCATCTTATCTGCCGATAACGACTTGGTATTTGGATTAAGTAATTTCCTTGTTTCGGCTCGTAAGAACAAAATAAAGGAAAAAATATAATATTGGACCATTTAACAGATTAAAGCCCTAAAAATACAGAGTTTTCAGAGGTTTACTAAGATAAGCCTTGAATTTTAATAGAATATATAGTATTATAGATAATATTAAACGATTATATAAAGTATTGATTTTATTGTGATACTATTTTTGATACTAAAAAACTTAATAGAGCGAAATAATATGGATATGAGGTATAAAATAAAAGCTAAAACGCGCAAAACACTAAATAGATAAGTTTAACGTTGCCGAGTGGGAATAAAAAATTTACACAAATTATTTTATGTGGCAGGGTGGTCTATAAGATTACCTGCCATATAAAGATAATGTGATTTGATAATAATTTCAATCAAAATTGGGCATTTAATTTTCAGAGGAGAACACTGCTATGAACAATTTATTTTACACCGTATGCGGAATTGTCGAGATTGAAGAAAAAATCCTTTTGGTACGGCACACCTATGGCACCGCCAAGGACAGGATTTTGCTGCCGGGCGGTTATGTTCAGGAAAATGAACTGCCAACTGTTGCAGTTGAGCGAGAAATATTAGAGGAAACAGGCGTATGCGCCAAGGCCAAATCGGTTTTATCCATTCAGTTTAAACCGGCGCAGTGGTGTGTGATTTTTCTGATGGACTACATTTCAGGGACGCCCCGCTCCGATGGATACGAAAACAGCGAGGTACTTCTGCTAACCGCAGAGGAAGCAGTAGCGCGGGAGGACATCACCAATCTCAGTAGAGCCATATTGAAGGCTTATAAGGATAAATCTCACTGTACACTAGATAAAAGCAGCTATATTTCCCCCTCCGCCGATCCCGATCATTATGTAATATTTGGTATATAATGCTATTTGGTGATTTTAGATGATTACGGCAGCCGCGGAAAGTCACCTGCAAAATCAGAAAACAATACTATGCTTCAATGAAGTATATAAGGAGAAATTTAATATGGCACTGTTCAAAAATGAAATCCCTATATTAGAATTTGATACAGAGCAAAACGCTGTCCTAATGCCGGGGCACCATTCTGATTATAAATTCCCACAGAAAGCCGTAATGCTTTTTATGGAATCGGAAATAGATGCGTTTGTGACTAAAAATAAATGCGATATTGTTGGTAAATTCGTGAGCGTTACCAAAGAATTCTATGTTTATAAAACAGAAATGAATCATGTAGATATTGCATTTGTACAGGCGCCTCTTGGTGGCGCAGCCGCTGTACAGATTATGGAACAGTTGATTGCAGGAGGGGTTAAAGAAATCATCGCAGCGGGATGCTGCGGAGCTTTAGTGAACGATACCGAAGGTACATTTTTCATTCCGACTGCCGCACTAAGACAGGAAGGAACATCCTATCATTATTTGCCGCCGTCACGAGAAATTGAATTGGATTTTGCACCCATTGAAGCTATATGTAAAGTATTAGAAAATATGGGGATAAATTATAGAACCTGTAAAACATGGACAACAGACGGATTTTATCGGGAAACAAAGGACATGGTTCAATATCGAAAATCAGAAGGTTATTCTGTTGTAGAAATGGAATGTGCTTCTATGGCTGCGTGTGCAAAAATGAGAGGGATTCATTTTGGCCAAGTGCTTTTTACCGCTGACTCTTTGGCAAACATTGATGCGCACGATATAAGAAATTGGGGCAACGTTTTTTATGCAATCGCTATGAAAATTGCAATGGAAGCAATAACAGAAATATAAATATAAGTGCAAAAAACGGCAAGCCGCGAACCCATCCCAAATTATGTGAAAAGTGAATAAATACTTCCAAACAGATGAAACTCAAAAAGGGCGAAAAACTGAAAGGAAGTATTTTTATTATGAAAAAGCATCGAAGGATTGCTTCTCGTGAAATTTGTTTTTTGCATCCATTTTAACTCCAATATAAAATTTGTTATTATACATTTTTTATAAGTTAAGTCCATTCGAAAAAAATTCCCTCGATGCGTCTTTCATAGGGAAGACCCCATCGAGGGATTCTAAACGATTCCGCGAAAAATGAGTTAAATATGTGACCGACGGCAGGAAGCAAGCTCCCCGCCGCCTCCACATTTAATAGATAAATTTGGTTCTACAAAGGAGACCGCAAGCTTTTCCGCCAAGTATCTCTTTAGAAAATGACTTTCCTAAATAACCGCTTATTTTCCAAGAGGCAGGAACGCTTGATCGTAATTGCTGACAAAGCTATAGCTTCCGCTGCCCACCAGCGCATAGGCACTGCCAGATTCGCTTCCAGACTCCTTCACCAGAGCGCTTTCAGAAATAGTCTGACCGTTCAACGTGACGCTTGCCGCATCGGCAGTGGGGAAATAAATCTTCGCCGTAGAGCCGTACGGAATCGTGACAGTCATTTCAACCTTTCCGTCTTCGGTCTTTTTCCAAGAGGATTCCAGTTTTCCTCGAACCGTCTGTTCCGTACAGGTGACGTAGGACAAATCATTGGGAATAAAGGGATGAATAGTAAAGGATTCGTAACCATTCTCTATATTTCCAATACCTGCCAGATATTCAAAGAACCACTCGTCATACGTGCCAAGGAAGTAATGATCCAGTGAACGGGAGGTGGTTTCCCACATTTCCCAAAGGGAGGTAGAGCCTTGCTCAATCATAAAGCCCCAAGAAGGATAGGTGGTTTGAGTAGCAATCTTATATGCCAATTCGGCATATCCATACTCACAAAGAATAGGCAGAATCTCTTTTGTGCCTACACATCCAGTATCCAAATGATTGCCTTTTTCTTCAATATCTTTTACCAGTGCGTCAACTACCTTCTGCACATTGCTCTCCGGAACCAATCCGAAAGCAAGCGCTACCAGTTGTGAGGTCTGACGGAATTTCGTTCGTTGAGGACCGTTGTTGTTCCACACGGTGGTTTCGTAATACCCGTTGCGGGTATTATAGAACTTCTCATTAAAAGCATCATAAATGCTGGACATCGCTTTAGTATAAGTGCTAACATCGCTCTCATGACCGGTCGCCTCGGCAATTTTCACCATCGCAGAGAGCATGCCGTAAACATATGCGGTGCCAACGATTCCGCTGCCTTCATTGGGCGATTCATTGTACTGAGCATTCTGCTTGCCGCCCATCGGCGATACCCAGTCACCAAGCTGCCCATCCGGGCAAACCCATTTATTTGCCTGAATGGCACGGATGACCTTCTTCGCATAGGATTTCAGTACGGAATATTCCTCGCTCATATAGCTGGTCATGCCATATACTTCATAAAGCCTGAGCACAGAGAATACAAATACACTGTTCCATACATAATGGTCGGCAATCCCCCAGTTTGCGGTAGGCACCATCTGCGGAAGTAAGCCGTATTCGTTATAACAATCCTCCATTATTTCTACAAAGTTAGGCAGAAAATTGGAGAAATCAAAGTTATAGGTGAAGGTATCCAGCGCTACATTCAAATCGCCCAGCCAACCGTTCTTCTCCCATACAGGGGTATCAGTAGGCTTCCCCTGAAGATTGTTCATCATGGTGCGCACCATCATGGCATGCATATCATTCAAAAGCTGATCGGAGCATTCAAAGCTGCCGGTGACTTCTACATCATTGCGAACCCGATAAATTTTAATATCGTCCACAGCAAGTGCGCCGGTATATCCGTAAATCTGGATATAACGGAAACCTTTATAACTGAACTTAGGCTCGTAGGTTTCGGATTCACCGCCTTTGGCAATATATATATCCGACATATTGTAGCGCTCAGGCCACCAGCTTGCAGATACACCGTCACTGCCGCCCAGCTTCTGAACACTGCCGTCACTGTTAAGCTTTTCGCTGTAAACAATCATGATCTGATCGCCCGCGGAAGCATTTTTAAAGGTAAGCGCGGCCCAGCCCGCTACCATCTCAGGGCAGTAAACAACATAGGAGCCGTCTTTTAACTGTTTAATGTCACTAACCTGAAATTCTTCCGTCCGTTTCACCGGATCCTCCAATTGGCAAACCAGTTTTCCTTCAGGCGCATCCATTTTATCGGCGTTCTTCCATCCATCAGCGGAAAATCCCACTGTCTGCCAGCCTTCCATTTCCTTGCGGGCGTCATAGGTTTCACCGTAATAAATGGAATTGAAAGTAATCGGTCCGTCAGTGCTGACCTGCCAGCTTTCATCAGACACAATCGTTTCGGTTTTGCCGTCAGTATAACGGACCGTCATTTGAAGCAGCAGCTTGGGAGAATCCTTCCATTCGGCGCTTCCCCAGTTCCATACGCCGCCTTGCTCATTGTAAAAGCTATTGCCCAGCTCTACGCCAAGCGCATTGCTGCCCGATTGCAAAAGCGCTGTAATGTCAAAAGTACGATAAAGTACGGTTTGGCTGTACTGAGTATTACAGCAATTGAGCAAGCTGTCATCAGGCGATTTTCCGTTCACCGACAGATCGAAATAACCAAGACCCGCCACTGAAACAGTCGCTTCTTGCACTTCGCCGGATAGAGAAAACTCCTTACGCAGCAGAACGGCCGCCCGATCATTGGCAGCGGACAATCCCACGCCGCTATTCCATGGCGCGGCCCCATAGTTGACCGCCATATCCGGTGCCTTCCATGCACTATCATCAAAATCCGAATCGATCCAATTTTGAACGGCTTCTGTTTCAATCTTCCAGCCGTCTTTTCCGGTCACAATAGTCTCTTTGCTGCCATCAGTATACTCTATCTCTAATTTACCGACAAGACCCGCGTAGCTTCCGCCGGACGCCAATCCATCACCGGAATTTTTCACCGCTGCCGCCAAAACATTCGCTGTTTTGAGATACGAAGTCAGGTCCAGAATCACACCTGATCCCCACGCGCTGACTTCACCGATCTGAGTACCGTTCAAATAAATAACCGCCTGATCGTCCGCTGATACAGCTAAAATAGCTTTGCTGATCTGCTTTGCGGCATTGGCGGCAAAGACGCAGCGAAAGTATTGAGTAGTATTGGGAACTCTGCCGTAAGCAGTACTGCCCGCGTTCGTTCCGGTATACCAAATCCATGATGCGCCGGTTAATGAAATGCTGTACTGCTCATTTGAGTGACCGATCCATTGACCGCTCCACTCATTTGAAGAAAGCACACCGGTTTTGAAACTCGAAACCGCACTGTCACATTTGGCATTTTCAGCGTCCCATGCCTGCACACGCCAATAATAAGTGGTATGAGAGGTAAGCGCCTGTCCGCCGTAACTGATGCTGTAACAGAAAGGGCTTTCCACTTTCCCGCTGTCCCACAGATCGCCTTCATTATTCTCCGCCTTTTCCTTAGTAGATGCCACAATCACTCGATAAGCGGTCTGGTACTGCCCGTATCCGTCCGAATTCGGCGTCCAGCTGAAAATCGGTGTCGAATCAATTCCTACCGGATTCGAGGTTTCATTTACCTTTAATTGATCAATCGTCACTGCGGATTGACCGTAATTTGTCTGATCCACTTGATTCCCTCCGTCATTTGCAGGTGTTTTTTTACAGCTTACTGCCATTGCCGCCGAAGACAACAGCATTGCACCACAAAGTCCGCCCGCAATTACTCGCCTGATGCAATTCATCATTCATCTTTCCCTTTCACACCATTTGTTTCAAGTCAGTCTGCTTGATCGAAACGCCTTTTCCACTATTCCATTATGAGAATGGTCGAGAATTCTGCCCTTTATGCATAAAGCTTTGCCGCTGCGACGGATTTTCGGTATAGCCGCCGCCTGTGTTCGCGCTGACTTTGCTTGACCGCCCTGCGTTGCATTTGGGAAAATCCGGCGAATTCAACCTCTATGCATAAAGCTTTGCCTCTGCGACGGATTTTCGGTATAGCCGCCGCCTGTGTTCGCGCTGACTTTGCTTGACCGCCCTGCGTTGCATTTGGGAAAATCCGGCGAATTCAACC
>CAZMTU010000094.1:8331-9585 GCA_964569225.1 uncultured Lachnospiraceae bacterium
TTGCCTCTGCGACGGATTTTCGGTATAGCCGCCGCCTGTGTTCGCACTGACTTTGTACGGCTATTTTATCACAGTTTCCAACAGAAAGTAAATAGAGTCTTTCCATTCAGGCAAGAAACGCATTTAAAACCGCAATAATCGCAGTAGTGTTTCATATTTTACTCGCTCGTATTTCCAGAAACAAATTACTTTTTATAAGCCAATATAATCCTTCAAACAGAGCGAAAAATATTTTTTACCACAATTTAAATAAGGAAAAACGAATTCTGCACAAAATCTTAATGCTTGCTTCCGGATTCTTCCAAGTTGAAGAACTGCCTGCGAAGAAGCTGCGGCGAGCAGTTTTCCTGTTCCCTGAACGCTCTGTAAAAACTATTTGGATCAGAATATCCCACAGAAGCCGCAATTTCACAAACCGGCATATCGGTTGTCACCAAAAGCCGTTTAGCAGCATCGATTCTGCACCGCTGAATATACTTTCCGGGGGACATTCCCAATTGATCCCGAAACACACGAATAAAGTGATATTTGGACAGGTGTACCACTGAAAGCAACCGCTCCAGCGAAAGATCATCGCTCAAATGAGCCGCAATATACTGCTGGACCGCATGAATATCGTTTCGGATCGCCGTAGTATTCCCGCCGCCCTGCACCATTTGCTCCAACATCGCCTGCAATATGGTAACAGTCATCAGCGACCGCCGGGCAATAACGCAAAGTGAGTCCTCTTCGGCAAGCCGGTCCACTTCAGTAAAACTTCGATCAATGATCTTCGTATCCTCGGATTTCAGATAACCGCCCCTTGAAAGAATCTGCCGCATATAAAAGGAAATTCCCTCTCCGTCAAAATGAAGAAAACGGTAACTCCATTCCTGCCCGGGGGCGGACCGGAAATCATGCATCAGCCGACAGTCAATCAGCATAAGACTGGCAGGCGTCAGCGCATAAACCGTTCCCTGATAGTCAATTCGACCTGCTCCGCAGATCGTATAAATTAACTGATAGCACGGTTTCTCACTTCGAACGGTAAAGTGTTCCCTTCCGGTAAGAAAACATCCGCTTTCGCTGACAGAACAGGGCAATCCCTCTGCCGCTGTATTGACAGGATAAATATTCCATGTAGAGCCTTGTTTTAAATCAAGCTGATATTCAAGCATAGACTTTCCTCTTTTCCCATTCTCCGATACAGCCCAAAACAATGTGTTCTGCCCAACCGGTTAGTCTGTCCGTTATTTGATTTTGAGCCATACATTC
>CAZMTU010000095.1:0-9561 GCA_964569225.1 uncultured Lachnospiraceae bacterium
GAACAAATAACAAATTTGTAACTCTAAAAAATCTCTTTTTTAAAGTCATTACAGTACCACCTCATTTCCGCCGATTTTATTCACAATATCGCTATAAAACAATGCCAACAATTTATTTCGAAATTCGCTGTAATCGTCTGTCTGAACAAGTTCTGCCCGGTCACGCGGGCGCTCAAACGGAACGGTTATTTCCTGAAATACCCGCCCAGGGTTTGTCGACATCATAACAATACGGTCAGAGAGGAGAATTGCCTCATCGATATCGTGCGTTATAAATACCACCGTCTTCTTTTCCTGTGTACCATCTCCTTCCCAAAGCTTTAAAAGCAGCTCTTGCAATATGGTACGGTTCTTTGCATCAATTGCGCCAAACGGTTCATCCATCAGTAAAATATCGGTATCCATAGCCAACGCCCTTGCAATCGCAACGCGCTGCTGCATACCGCCGGATAGCTGGGATGGATATTTATTTTTAAAGTCCGCAAGACCAACTTTATTCAAAAACTCATCCGCTATCTTAAACCGGTCAGCCTTCGAAATATCTTTTTTCGTCTGTTTGACACCAAAAGCAACATTCTTGCGAGCTGTCATCCATGGAAAGAGGGAATAATGCTGAAATACAACTCCGCGGTCAGTACCTGTCCCAGAAATCGGCTTTCCGTCAATGGTAATCGTTCCTTCCGTTGGCGAATTGATTCCTCCTAATACGCTCAGCAACGTACTTTTGCCACAGCCGCTGGAGCCGATCACACTAACAAACTCGCCCTCTCCCACAGAAAAAGATACATCCTCAAGTGCGGTAAATCGATGATTTTTTTCCGAGTATTCAACCGTTAAATGCTGTATATCAATTTTGTTCAAAAGACTCCCCCCAATGCTCGCTTACAGATCAATCGTTTCTCTTAGAATCTACATAATAGAATGGAAGAATAGTTCTTCCATTCTGCTCTTATTCAATTATTCGTATTGGTTAAAATGTTCCAACAAGGACTGATAAATAGCATCATCCGAATTTTCAGCGATTAAACTATTCAGCGCCGTTTTATAAATATCCGTGTTATAATACTTCTCAATATTATAATCGTCCGTATAGCCCAACTCAACGATTGTTTGCTTCAGCGTAATAGTTCCCTGTTTATCAGGATCAGGACTCGACACGCTGTAACCGCCGTAAACTTCGGTTTCGATATATTCTTCATCGATATCGATGTATTTCTGAACATCCTTAATTGTACCGTCGTGATTTTCCTGTGAGAACTTATATGCCTTGATAAGCGCTCTTTCAAAAGCCTCGTAGGAGTTCGGACTTGCATTAAGAGCAGCAGTCGACGCAACCTGACGGCAGCATGGCTGATTTTGTAAAGCCTCTTCCTCAGAGCAATAATAAACGACCTCATATCCCTGTCCTTTGGCCAGCGAAGCATAGGGGGAATAGACGGAAGCAGCGTCGATCGAATCGTTCTGTAATGCTGCATACGCATCTTTCTGGCTATCGAAGTACACAATATTGACTTGATCCTCGCCTTCGCCAATTTCAATACCAGCGTCTCTCAGAAGAATCTGAAGCTCAGCATCCTGGACGCTATTTTTTACAGAAGCTACGTTTCTTCCTTTCAGAATATGAATATCTATATCCGATACACCATCTGTAAACTCAGGCTTGATGACATAGCCATGGCCATTTGACATTGCACCGCCGAAGATTGTAAGATCGTGCCCTTCGCTCTGGAAGGTAAGCGCCGGAACAGAACCTATGAACGCCACGTCGAGTTTATCAGATTCTAATCCGTTCGCTAGCTCTGCCGCACTGGAAAATTGTGTCAGCGTAACATTTAGGCCTTCTTCTTCAAAATATCCTTCCTCTTTTGCCACAAATGCCAGAAGATGAGCTGTAGAATTTAGATAACCAAGGTTGAAATCTGTTTTTTCGAGATTTGCCGTTTGCGTTGTACTGCTATTGCCGGAGTTGTCATCGTTTGAGCAGGCTGCAAAAGACAGCAGCAGAGTCAGAACGAGCAAGCCCGCAGTCAATTTCTTTTTCATTGTAAATCATCTTGCGGTTCGATATTTGACCGCATTCCCTTCTTAATTTTTTTAGTAATAAACATAAAAAAATAGAAGCCTTCCAATTACATTAGCTTCCAAAAATTGCTTTCATTCGTCTTTACGCCAGGAGTGATTTTGCATCACATTCGGGACATGCAACATCGAATGACACAGCAATCTTTAGATTGCATCATCACACACATGCGCATGTTTTCTTTTCCAAAATCGACTGTTGTCATGATCAATATCCTCCCTCTGTTCTTTGTTTATACTATATCTTACAATCCGCCCTCTGTCCAATACACAATGCATATACTCGGCTATAGATTCAGTCTATAGGTATGTACTATGTATAATCATCCGATGTTTTGTCAAACTGCTTAAGATACCGTTTAATTTCGTCTATATAAATCTCACCCATGTTACTAAGTAAAACATCTTTTCTTTTTATGTAGCCAATTTCCATCGCGCTGGCTGAATCGTCCATATCGACATCAAACGGTACGGCAACATAATCTGTTCCGTTGAGTTCTTCGCAAATAATACCTGAACAAAGGGTATACCCATTCAAACCAACCATCAGATTCAGCATGGTAGCCCGATCACATGCCTTGATAATTCTGGGATATTCATTTGTACTGAGTATTTCTTCTGCAAAATAAAAAGACCCATTATCGCCTTGCTCAAAAGACAAACATGGATAATCCTCAAGCTGAGTAAAAGAAATTGATTTACAGGCAGCAAGGGGATGGTGCTTCCACAGATACACATAAGCGCCGCACTCGATCAGCCGATGGAATTCCAGCCGATTGGCATTTAGCAGCTTTGTAAGAACCTTGCGGTTAAACTCGCAAAGGTACAGAATACCGATTTCGCTTTTCAGCATACTGACATCGTCGATTACATCGCGCGTTTTTGTTTCCCGGATTGCAAATTCATATTCTGATGTGTTAAACCGCTTGACCATCTCGACAAATGTTTTTACGGCGAATGAATAATGTTGCGTTGAAACGGCAAATTTCTTTTTGAGATTTCCGCCTTTGCCATATTTATTTAGTAACGTTTCATACTGATAATATACTTGCCGCGCATATGACAAAAATTCAACACCGTCATTGGTAAGCGATACGCCCCTTCCGCTTCGGTGAAAGATCGTGATGCCAATCTCATTTTCCAGTTCTTTTATCGCACTCGTCAGCGATGGCTGAGCAACATATAATATTTGTGCCGCTCGATTCAGCGATCCGGTTTCTGAGATGGTTATTACATAATGTAATTGCTGAAGTGTCATAGACTCTCCCCCGCTGCTTAAATAGCCATCCTTTTTTGAATTACTGATTGGCCGAAGCTATAAATCGGACAGCCTTTTAATAACTATTATATCAATAGGTTTTATAGGAATATTATAGCATGTCAGCTCAATTTGTCAATAGATCATCAGGATTTTATCTGGTATACACTTGAAAACCTATAAAAAACATGTTATTATAGACTTATGAAACAGCAATGAGGTGGTATACCATGAAAATTTCAACAAAAGGGCGCTATGCGTTGCGCATGCTATTGGATCTTGCCGAACATCAGAATAGCGGTTTTATTGCATTAAAAGAGATTGCGCAGCGTCAGAACATTTCAAAAAAATACCTGGAACAAATTGTACCTGTTTTTAATAAATCTGATATTCTAATAACAAACCGTGGTTTTCAAGGCGGATATAAGCTTGCTAAATCACCAGATAAATATACCGTAGGCGAAATTTTACGCCTTACAGAAGGCAGCTTGTCACCAGTAGCTTGTCTAGATCAAGATCCTTTACAATGTGAACGCAGCGGGGAATGCGCCACACTTCCGGTATGGCAGGGGTTGAACCGCGTTATCAGTGAATATCTTGACGGTATTACGTTGCAGGATATTTTAGATCAGCAGAAGGAACGATATACGAACGATTATATGATATAATGAATGCGCGAAGCAAATAAATGAGGCCATAACATATCTTGGTTTTATTGTAAAATGTAATGATATAACGAACGCGCAAGTGATTTCGCTTGGTAGCTAAACGCGCTTTTTACACATCTGGTCTTCGACATGTGCTAGTAAAGCGGTTCATATACGCCGCTTTTAGAAACCGTGAACTTAAGAGTTATGGTACAATGAGCGCAACGCAATAAGCGAAATCAATCACATTATGCCTTGGCACATTATCCGCGCATATGATAGCAAAAATATACGGCTAACAGGCATTAAACAAAGGTGATGAAAGGTTTAAAGATAATTTTTGCCTATACACAATGTTATTGAGGAAAAGCCAAAAGACTTTTTCTTTGCGTTCGTTAAACGTTGTGAAACAGGTTCGTTGGCAACCCGCAACATTGAGAAAGTAAAAATTTAAAAGCATGTTATAGGAACAGGGAAAGATTGCTCCCTGTTCCTTTTATGAACGGTACAAATGTTTGCTAAAATAACGGTCGCCTCGGTCTGGTAGGATAATGACAATATTGCCTCTAACTCCCTCTTTAATTAACCTTTTTGCAGCTGAAAGCGCGGCGCCGGAGGACGATCCGGCAAAGATACCTTCTCTCTTTGCGAGCTCCCGCGCTGACACGTAAGCGTCGTCGTCAGTAATTTTAACAACTTCGTCTACAAGCGACATATCCATTGTTTCGGCGATAAAATCATTTCCAATCCCTTCGATATCATAGTCGCCATGTTCCCCGCCTCCCATTGTAGAGCCAACCGGATCGGCAAGTACCCCCTGTATATTCACATTCTGTTCTTTTAAATAGCGGACAACGCCTGTGTATGTACCGCCGCTGCCGGCGCCGGCAACAAGATAATCGATCTTTCCATTTAGATCGTCATATATTTCCGGTCCGGTCGTCTCATAGTGTGCAAGCGGATTACTCTGATTTTTAAATTGCTCCAGCGATATTGCGCCTGGTATTAAGGAGCGCAGTTCCTCCGCTTTTTTGGCCGCTCCGGACATACCGCCCTCCCTTGGAGTATTGATAACTTCAGCGCCCAACGCCCGCATCAGCGTTTGTTTTTCTTCCGAAAATTTGGTAGGTACTACAAAAAGGATGTGGTAGCCTCGATTCAATGCCGCGAATGCAATGCCAAGACCAGTGTTGCCAGCTGTGGCCTCTACAATTGTTCCACCGGGTTTTAAAAGCCCTTTTTCTTCCGCGTCGGCAATCATATACTTGCCGATCCGATCTTTCACGCTTCCTGCCGGATTATACAATTCCAGTTTGGCAAACAATTGAACCCCATCCGGCAGATTCATATGCGTTAATTTTACGAGCGGTGTATGGCCGATTAGCTCCTGCATAGATTCATAATACGCCATTATTGTTCCTCGCTTTCCGCTAGCGCATAATTGAGATCGGCGAGGAGATCATCGATATTTTCAATCCCAATGGACAGGCGGATCAGCCCATCGGTGATGCCAATCTTTTGCCGTGTTTCGTACGGAATCGAAGCATGTGTCATGCTTGCCGGATGGCAAACAAGGCTTTCCACACCACCCAGGCTTTCCGCAAGTGCAATCAGTTTCAAAGACGAGAAAAATGTTTCAATGTTGTGATTTTCCCGCAATTCAAACGAAATCATTGCACCGCCGTTTTTTGCCTGCCTTTGCTGGATTTCATATCCTTGTGCGTCCGGCAGTCCAGGATAATACACTTTTTTGATCGATTTATGGTTTTTTAAGAATTCTGCAGCTTTTACTGCATTCTCAACATGTCGATCCAAACGAACGCCCAGCGTTTTGATTCCGCGAATCAGCAAAAAGGAGTCAAACGGGCCGAGTACGCCTCCGGTCGAATTCTGGATAAAAGCTAAGCGCTGTGCCATTTCATCGGAATTTACCACAACTATTCCCGCCACAAGATCGCTGTGTCCGCCAAGATACTTGGTTGCGCTGTGTATAACTATATCTATGCCTAGTTCTATCGGCCGTTGAAGATACGGCGTCATAAAGGTATTATCTACAATCGAAAAAATACCATGCTTTTTTGCAATATCCGCTACCGCCGCGAGGTCCGTGACAATCAATAGCGGATTTGCAGGGCTCTCCACCAAGATTGCTTTAACATCCGGTGTAATACTACTCTCCAACGAAATCAGATCCGTAGTATCTACGATAGAATATCCAATCTCAAAGTTCATGAAAATTTGATCGAGTACCCGGAAGGTACCGCCGTATACATTGCTGGAAATAAGGATACGGTCTCCGGCTTTAAATAGACTGAGCACCGCAGTAATAGCCGCCATGCCGGAACCAAATGCAAATCCTGCCTTGCCGCGTTCCAGCTCGGCAATCAGCTCCTCCAGCGCCGCTCTGGTTGGGTTTGAAGTACGGGAATACTCCCATCCTTTATGACGCCCCAATCCCTCCTGCTCATACGTCGAAGTCTGATAGATCGGAACATTTACCGCCCCCGTCTGTTTGTCACCATAAATGCCGCCATGAATCAAAGCGGACTCGATTTTTTGATAATATGCCATGATTATTTCCTCCTGTTTGCAAAATTTAAAGAATGTTCAAGATTTGCAGATTTTCCGCTCCACCTTCTCTGCTAAAATAAAATGAATATTTTCGAAAGCTCGTTGCTTATCGATTCTGTTTTCAAAGTAATGCTGCTGTATTGTTTGGGGCGATTGATGGCAGCATACTAAAAAACCATGCCGCAAAAGCGCCTTTTGAATTTCCTCAATAGAATAACCGTACTGCATAGGCTCTCCCAGTTTTGCCGTAATTTCTGCAAGCTGCCGGACACGCTTTGCACCGTCTTTTGCAAAAGTGGTTTCATCCGGAAAATCAAATACAACCTGACTTTCCTTGCCGGATAACCAGCCGATCTTTTCAATGGTCTGTTCAAAAACCGGCAACGTTAAGTAATAGGTTACGCCAAGAATCGCAAAAAAGGCTGGAGCCGCCGTATCAAAGCCTGATTTTCTCATAACTTTCAACATATCGTGCTTCTCAAAATCAATGGGAATATAGCGAACATTCTCTGGAACATTCCATTCAAGCTCGTGTATCCTATTGAGCTTATACCGTTGCGTGTCCGGATGGTCCAACTCGAAGATCTGGATTTTTGGATTTTCATTGCGAAAAGCAAAGGTATCCATTCCTGCACCGCAAATTACATATTGGCAGACGCCATGTTTCTCTGCAAAGTTGCTGAGCGACTGCTCAGCAAAAGCAATACGCGAAAGCGGAATCGGTAATATATATTGATTCAGCGTTGAATAGACCTAAGCTCTGCAGAAATTTTCGCTGCCTCCATAACAGCTGGGAGTAAAATCACGTTCAATCAACCGGCCGATTTCCTCATATTCATCATTGCCCATAAGATCGTAAGCCAAATAGTCGTTAAATATCTTCTGTCTTCCATAGTTGGAATGATAGGCGCGAGCAAAGGAACAAAGCTTTGCCGTCATGCTCTCCTGCGTATCAATCATATAGAATCACCTCGATTCGTCAAAAAAACGCAAAAAACTCCGCCCATTTCATCAAGAGCTTTCAAATCAAGTTCTAATGAAAACAGGCGGAGTCTGTTGATTCCCGAAATACTGTCTTACAGACAGAATGTCTTGCCGCCTGCTCGATTGCAGCAGCACAGACAGCAAGCCTTTTCAGACAAAACGAGGCCGAAAGAGATATTTGAAACCTCTCTCGCTTCTATGATTTTTTGATTTAAATTATGTAACTGAATTTTCATCATAAAAACCTCATTTCTAGCTTGCTTTATTACTCAGAAAACATCGGTGTAGAAAGATAACGTTCCCCGGTATCCGGAAGCAAAGCTACGATAATTTTACCCTTGTTTTCCGGACGTTTTGCAAGCTCTGTCGCAGCAAAAACTGCAGCGCCGGAAGAAATACCAACCAGCAATCCTTCTTTTTTAGCAAGCGTTCTGCCGGTTTCAAAGGCGTCTTCGTTTTCGATGGTAATAATTTCATCATAAATATCCGTATTCAGCGTATCCGGAACAAATCCGGCACCAATCCCCTGAATCTTATGCGGACCAGGCGTTCCTTTGGAAAGAACAGGAGAACCGGCATTCGGATTTTTGCCCTTCAAATATTCGCCAACGCCGGATATCGTTCCGCCCGTACCAACTCCTGCAACAAAAATATCTACCTTTCCATCGGTATCATCCCAAATTTCAGGGCCAGTCGTATTACGGTGAATCGTTGGATTAGCAGAGTTGGTAAACTGGCTCGGGATAAAGCTGTTTGGCGTTTCAGCAGCCAGCTCCTGCGCCTTTGCAATCGCACCCTTCATCCCTTTGGCTCCCTCAGTCAAAACCAGTTCTGCGCCATATGCTTTCAGCAAATTGCGGCGCTCAATGCTCATGGTTTCCGGCATGGTAAGAATAATCTTATACCCTCTTGAAGCCGCAACTGCAGCAAGGCCGATCCCCGTATTGCCGCTCGTCGGCTCAATGATAGTGGCCCCCGGTTTCAAAACGCCTTTTTCCTCTGCATCGTCAATCATTGCTTTGGCGATTCTATCTTTTACGCTGCCAGCAGGATTGAAATATTCCAGCTTACCATAAATTGTAGCCCCCAGCTCCTTCTGCTTGCCATAGTTTGTTAATTTGAGAAGCGGAGTACCGCCGATCAGATCTGTAATTTTTTCAAACGTTTTCATATCAATTCGCTCCTTTTTTATTATGATATATAATTTTTCTTACTAAAACTTTATAAAATCAACATCGTTTTATTTTATGGAACTGTTTCATAAAAGATACCCTCATTCGCTCAAATGCTTATTAAACCTACTTACTTTATAGGTGTTATTATATCACCACATCTTTCCTCTGTCAACCCCCATAAAGAAAAATTTCGCAATTCAATTTTTCGTAACAGAATCGAACTTACTTTAATAGATTTCCTCTTTACAACTTATGCCCCCTTGACAAGATTCAAAGAATCTTTTATAATATGTATATTAAATACATAGGTTTTATGTGATTATAATATGTGAGAGAAAGATTTTTTATGATTTCAGAAACCCAATTGCCAGACCGATGCTGATTTTGCGGTATCGGTCTGTTCAATATGATTGGAGGAAAAAACATGCATTCCTTTGATAATGCGTTTTTTGATACAATTCATGACCGGCACAACACCGGAGCAATCAAATACGATACCCATCCCAAAGGCTATTCGGCAAGCGGACTTATCCCCATGTGGATTGCAGACATGGATTTTAAAGCTCCGCCCGCAGTGGAGGAGGCGCTTATCAATACAGCGAAACACAATATTTTTGGTTATACCGAAACGGATGAAGAATATAACTCCTTCATTGTATCATGGTATAAAAAACGTATGGGGTGGAACATCCGATCGGAATGGATTCTAACAGCTCCAGGCGTTATGTTTGCGATAGCCGCCGCACTTCAGGCGTTAACAAAACCGGACGACAATGTATTGATCTGCCAGCCGGTTTACTACCCTTTTGCAAAAATTATTCCGGCAAATGAACGCAAGCTAGTGGTG
>CAZMTU010000096.1:0-9503 GCA_964569225.1 uncultured Lachnospiraceae bacterium
AGCGGGCATTCTGTCCGACTTTACCAATGGCAAGTGAAAGCTGATCGCTGTCCACCAGTACCCGACAGGAGCGTTCCCCGTCCAAGATCACTTCTTTTACTGTTGCCGGCGCAAGCGCTGCAGCAATAAACTCCTCCGGTTTCTCACTGTATTTAATAATATCTATCTTTTCACCGTTTAGCTCTTTCACAATAGCGCCGATACGCATACCGCGATTTCCGATACAGGTTCCTACGGCATCCACGCCGTCTTCTCTGGAATAAACTGCCATCTTAGTGCGGGAACCGGGTTCTCTGGAAATGGCCTTCACGATTACCGTACCATCCTGAATCTCGGGAACATCCAGTTCAAAGAGTCGCTTTACAAAGCCGGGATGAGTTCTGGAAAGCGTGACTAACGGTCCTCTGGCTTCCCGTTTAACCTCTGTAACAAACACTTTTACATGATCGCCCACCTGAAAGCTTTCCCCAGGAATTGCTTCACTTTTCAGCAGCGTTGCATTGCCATTCTGAGTTTCTACATAAATATTGCCGTTTTCAGGATCAATCCGGCTCACCACTACAGTGATGATCTCTTCCCGCTTACTGTCATAAGCACGGGCAGCATTTTCCCGCTTTGCCTCCCGGCTGCCCTGAATAATCACCTGTTTGCCATTCTGCGCGCTCAGCCGTCTGAATTTTTTTGGATCGATCTCAATGTCAATAACATCGCCCAACACCGCTTTTCTGCTGTGTTTTTTGGCATCCTCGGGAGAAATTTGTGTAATCGGGTCTTCCACAATCTCCACCACTTCTTTTTGCTGATAAACCTTAACGTCTTTTTTAACCGGATCAATTACCACTTTGACGTTACTGTTTCCGCCGCAGTCCCGTTTATAGGCGCTGATCAGCGCCGCTTCTACCTTTTGCAGCATGTATTCTTTTGAAATACCCTCTTCCTTTTCAAGCTGTTCAAGGGCATTGAAAAATTCGCTGTTCATCGTTCAAAATTCCTTTCACATTTCTCTTTCCTGCTTAAAATTCAAACAGCACATTGGCTTTTGCAATAGCAGATCGAGGCAAACTTATTACCTGTCCGTTGTTTTCAAGCGTAACAACCGAGCAGTCCTCGTTTACCGAAAGCACGCCGGTCAGCAGTTTCTTCCCATCCAGCGGTTTGTACAGTTTTAGCTGCACCTTTTCGCCTGCACAGAAAAAATAGTGCTCAGGCAGCCGGATAGACCGTTCCAGTCCGGGAGAAGATACCTGAAGATAATAGGCTTCCTCAATGGGATCCGCTTCGTCCAATAAGGGGTCTATTGCTCTGTGAACGGCTTCGCAGCAGTCCAGATCGATTCCTTCATCCCGATCTATGGTTACCCGAAGATACCAATCTGCACCTTCCCGAGCATATTCTACATCCCAAACACGAAACCCCATCTCCTGAATTTTCGGTTCAATAAGCAACCGCACCCGTTCAGCCATACCGCTTCCAGATTTTCCCATGTACACTCTCCTTGCTTATAGTCTGATTCGATCAGCGGAAAGCACAGGCACTTCCTTCTGATCATGCGCGCCGCCAGCATACACAGCCACTCGCACAAAAAATCAGAAGAGCGCTCGCACGCTCTTCCTTTCCTTTACCATCTTACATTTATATTATAGCACAAGTTTTGAAAAATGCAATAGCTTTCCAGTATTTTTTTGTTTTTTCTTTATATCAGAAGCTCTTTCATTCCAATTCCACTTCGCACAGAATCGGGTAATGATCTGACAGCCAAAGATTTTTCTGCTGCATCGTCCAAACCTCCGTCCTGACAGAAACACATCTGCAGTTTGCAAAAATATAGTCGATCTTTTCCCCTTCCTTTATTTTTCCAAAATTATGGAAGGACTGAGCCACGCCATCGGTCAAATCACACAGCCCATACTGAATCGCAGTACGGATACAGGCTTCATCCGGCAACGCGTTCATGTCACCGGTCAACAAAACAGGCGTTTCATATGCTTCATTATCAGATTGAATTTTAGAAAGAATGCTGTTCATCCCCAATTTACGGGCTTTTTCACTGATATGATCAAGATGAGTATTATATACCCGAAACAGTTCGCTTCCTTGCTTCTGACGCAATACCGCCGTCATACAAATTCGAGGACAGGGCGACTGTTCCATATATCGCGACCCAGGCTTATGCGGCGTTGGAGAAAGCCAAAACTGATCCAGCGCGAACAATTCAAAGCGATCCTTGCGGAAAGCAATCGGATTAGCCTCATCTGAAAGATCAATGCCTCTGCCCGTTCCCACTACAGTATATTCATAAAGATTCGCCCGCAGCCACGAGAGAATCCGGGGCGTCGCCTCCTGAAAGCAGATGATATCCGGTCTGCGCTCATTGATCGTATCCAAAATAAAGGGCGCCCGATTAAAGAAATAATTTACTCCATCCAAACGGTTATCCATCCGAAGATTAAAGGTTACAACCGACAGCTTGATTTTCATGCGTTTTTTCCTCCATTTGCGCCAAAAAGCAATTTTCATATATCTTTTATCCGATATTTGTCCATTACCGATGAATATTCCACTACATCCTGCGCCAGCGCTTCAAACTGTTTTGCGAATTTTTCGCTGTTGCAGTAGCTGACCAGATAGGTGAACTGATTTTTATCGGTTGAACTGGTATATGCTTTGTCAAGCAAATCAAATTTCTGTACCACAAAATAGCAGGAATCATTCTCTACAAAGCGGATCTCTCCCACCTGCATATTAAGCGCCGCTTCTGTAACCGCCGCTGTATGGAGCGTATATTCGTCCGCTGTAATATAGAACCCGTTGGGATAATTTTCAACATCCTGGAATTCCGCCATATATTCTTCCACATACTGATCAATGGAATCCCCGTTCTGAACACTTTCAAACACTTCTTCGGCCGTCTGCTTCACCTGCGCCATCTCTTCTTCAGTCAACTCCTCGAATTTATAATAACCGGAAGAATCGGTTACACGATTTCCGTCCTCATCATAAACATATTTTACCGCTTTCAGAAACATAACATACTTCACCCGCGCATAATATGTTTGATAATAGTTGTCCAGTTCCTCCGCGGTAGCCGACAGCTTTCCCCCCGTGGCATATAAATAGTTATAAAGCTGTGTATAACGGGCTTCATAGGTATATACCTTTCTAAGCATTGTCAAATCCATTCCATAGGCTTCCTTCAGATACTGATTAAAATCGCTGCGGCTTCCGTAATAATCGATCTGATCTGAAATATCGCTTTCAATTTCTTCCTTTGACGAATCATCCAGGGTCAGTTTATAGTCATCAAAAAGCGACTGCGCGATCAGATAATAGCGAATTCGAGTCTGAATTACATTGGTAATATAAGCTTCGTTAGTCCCGCCCGCCTCATTTTCCGCCGTCCAGAAAGCTTCGGTATCCTCCACATCGGAATAGCGAGTGATATAATCATCCTTCCATTGCTTCAGCCAATAAAGATACATCCCCTCGGTAACTGTATAGCCGCCATATTCCATGACTACCTCCGAACCGGTCGATGAGCATCCCGGCAAAATAGAGATCAGCAATCCACTCAGCAGAACGCAGCATATCAGTTTTTTTATCATAAGGTTATTCCTCAATTCTCTCATTTATTCGTTTCCCTACAATAATGCAATTAATAGTTTTATTATACACAGATCAGCACAGGAAAGCAAGCCTTCTCATGAGGTAAGTTGTAAATATTCTTTGAGCAAACCGGCAACAAAATCGATAAATGGCTCCTTTCCGCCCTTCACTGAGGCGCATGGCAGCTTGCCGGGCACCAATTGGACCTTATACCCCTTCCGACCCAGTTCTACCCACGGCATAGGCTGAAATTTTTCCGGGTAAAAGAATACGGTTCCGTTTTTCACTTCAAGTTTACTCATACCGGCGTCCGATCCTCTCGCCCGAAGCAAAGATATTTTCAGCAGACTGGACACTGGTCTTGGCATATCGCCGTAACGGTCAAGCAGTTCATCGGTAATATCGTACAGATCGCCTTCATTGCGAATCAGAGAAATTTTCTTGTAAGCCTCTATGCGCTGATTGGCATTTTTGATATAGCTTTCCGGAATGTACGCGTCAATCCCAATGTTCACATTGCACTCAATCCGCTCTGCCACCTTTTCGCCCTTTTCCTCAAGAATCGCCTCGTTCAGCAGCTTCATATAGAGATCGTATCCAATGCTGGTAAGATGCCCGTGCTGTTCAGCGCCCAGCAAATTGCCGGCGCCCCGAATTTCAAGATCCCGCATGGCAATCTTAAAGCCGGCGCCGAATTCGGTAAAATCCCGAATGGCGTCCAACCGTTTGGCGGAAACCTCTGATAAAATCTTGCCCGCCGGATAGGTAAAATAAGCGTATGCCCTCCGGGATGAGCGCCCTACCCGCCCTCTTAGCTGATGCAGTTGAGAAAGTCCCATAGCGTCGGCATCCTCAATAATCAGCGTATTGGCATTGGCTACATCCACACCGGTTTCAATAATGGTCGTACATACAAGGATATCGGTTTCACCAGTCATCATGCTGTACCAAATGTCCGAAAGCGTTTCCTTGTCCATCTGACCGTTGGCAACAGCAATCCGAGCATCGGGCAAATCAGCCTGCAGCTTTCCGGCAATCCGCATCATTTTTTCAATATGATTGCAGAGATAAAACACCTGTCCTCCTCGCCGCAGTTCTTTCCGAATTGCCTCAAGGATCACGCTGTGATCGTATTCAGTTACATAGGTCTGTACCGGCTGACGTTCGCCCGGAGCCTCCTCCAGCACCGACATATCCCGAATTCCGCTGAGCGCCATGTTCAGCGTCCGAGGAATAGGTGTTGCGGTCAGCGTAATCACATCCACATTTTCGGTAAGCTGCTTGAGTTTTTCCTTCTGTGCCACACCGAAGCGCTGTTTCTCGTCTACGATCACAAGTCCAAGGTCTCTAAACTGAATATCTTTAGAAAGCAATCGATGCGTCCCTACCAGAATATCAACCTCCCCCCGCTCCAGCTTGCGCAGAGTCACTGCTTGCTGCTTAGCATTCCGAAAGCGGGAAAGCATATCCGCATTTACCGGAAAGCCCCGCATACGGGAAAGAATCGTCTGGTAATGCTGCAGTGCCAAAATAGTGGTGGGAACCAGAATCGCCACCTGTTTACCGTTCATTACAGCCTTAAAGGCCGCCCGCAGAGCTACCTCCGTTTTACCGTAACCTACATCGCCGCAAAGCAGCCGATCCATAGGGCACTGGGATTCCATATCTCTTTTGATCTCGGCAATGGCGTCCAACTGCCCTTGCGTTTCATCATATTCAAAGGTATCGGCAAATTCTCTTTCCATACGATCGTCTTTAGCAAAGGCAAAGCCTTTTTTTCGCATACGCGCAGCGTATAATTGAATCAATTCCTTCGCCATTTCCCTTGTAGCCGCTTTCGCCTTCGCCTTGACCTTTCCCCATTCGGCGCCGCCCATTCTGGACAACCGCACAGCGGAATTGTCCCCGCCGCTGCCGATGTATTTGGAAAGCGAATCCAACTGATTGCAAGGCAAATATAGCATATCGTCGCCTGAATAGCGAATTTTCACGAAATCTCGGCGCATACCCGCAACCGTCAGACTGTCCAGCCCCAAATACTGTCCGATGCCATGGGTAACATGTACCACCAAATCGCCTTCATGTAGGTCAGAATAATCGGCTATTTTCTCTGTTTTATTCTTTTTGGCAACGGTTTTCAAACCGGATTTTTGCTTGCGGACACTTCCCGCGCCGCTGCGACATGCAGAGAGTGCCGCAAATTTCATGGTTTTCAGTTCAAATCCAGGCACTGAAGGCGCGGCAAACAGCCTCACAAAGGCATTTTCATCGGAAAGGGACGCCGGAAGTCCTTTTTCCAGCAGGACAGGCAGTAAATTTTTTGCGCTTTGCTCTCCTTCACAAAAAATCGCCGTTTGATATCCCCTTTGAAGATAGCTCTCCAGCTCCTCTACCATCAGAGGGAGTTGGTCGGCAAAGGACGCCGTTTGCATAGTCTGAAAGGTAAAAATCCCCGAAAGATCCATGCTGTTCATCGTCAGCGCAAAGCTGTTGACGATCACTGAATTTCTGGTGCGAACCGTTTCATCTAACCAACCGCAGGTACAGGAATGCTCGGCATATTCAGCACTAACAAGTCCGCCTTCCAATTGGGAAACAATGCTTTCGTTTTCCTGAAACTCATATGATCTCATTCGATCGATGACCGCTGGGTAGTCTTCAATTACAAAAAGCGAATCAGATGCAAAATAGCTGAGCAGGCACTCCTTTTCGGGGTACAGCCATGAAATATATTTATCAATACAGGAAAGCTCCCTGCCTGACTCCAAAATCTCAGCTTCCTCGGCAAGCGCGGTGCGCACAGTCAAGTCGGTCAGCTTTTTTGACCTCCCGCGAATCAGCGCCGCCAGTTCTTTTCGCTCCTCCGAAGTTGGAATGACCTCCCGTACCGGCAGCAAATATATCTCATTAATCTCGTCCATCCTTCGCTGACTCATAATGTCAAAAGTGGACATGCGGTCGATTTCATCACCGAAAAATTCCATCCGCACCGGCTTATCTAAAGTAGGCGGGTAAATATCAAGAATATCCCCCCGTTTAGAATACTGCCCTGACGATTCCACCATTTCCACTGCGGTATAGCCGCAATCAGCAAGAAACGCCGCTACCTCTCCGATCTCACAAGTATCGCTCATGGCAATACGCCTAATTCGGGCAGTAAGCCGCATTTCAGGCATGGTGTACTGTGCTGCCGCATCCGGTGTAGTAAGCACTACATCGCAGGTGTTGTTTAGAATAGCGTACAGCACCGAAAGCCTCTCATGCTCGTACTCATGAGAGGCGGTTATATTGCGCAGTATATAGTCCCGCAGCATATACGGCTTACACCGCAATCCCCAATCGGAAAGCGACGCCGCTAAGCGGTTTATTTCTTTTTCACTGGGCAGGATCAGCAGCATGGGCGTGTTGATCTGTCTGCGATCCTCGCACAGTGAAGCATAGAAAAGAGATCGGGCACCTTCTGACAGTCCGGTAGCCAGAAGCGGCAACGGTCGACCGCGCTTTTCATTCAGCGCTTCACATAGTTGACGGTATTCCCGCTGTTCTCTCATAAATTTATGAAGATCTTGTAGCATTTTGTTTGATTTTATTGAGGAAGAGCTTCTTAAAAGAAGCTCTTCCTCAATCCCCTTTTCAAGAACTTTTATAAAATGTCTTTTCCAAAGATTGTTACGGCTATAAGAAATATTTGCAGTCCCTTGATAAAATTTATAAAGAAAAGAAATTGCCATTAGTCTGAAGCTCCCGAAACATCCATTTTCAAGAACTTTTGGGAAAAAATTACGACCTATAATCCTTTTAATTAAATTGATTCATAGCCTCTTCGATTTTTTCGTCCACTACCAAACGGCAGGCATCTGCCGCATGGACTGCCGCCTCAGTCAGCCGCTTGCGCTCTTCAGGAGTAAAGGTGCTCAGCACCCATGCCGAAAGATCATAATCGGGATGAGGCTTTTGACCGATCCCTAACTTGATCCGGGGAAAATCTGAAGATGAGAGCTGCTCCGTGATGCTTTTCAGCCCCTTTTGACCGCCATGACTTCCCTTTCGCCGCAAACGGATACGTCCTACATCCAGTGAAATATCATCCGACAGCACCAAAATATGCTCAGATGGAATTTTATAGAAATCGGCTGCCGCTTTCACGGCTTCTCCCGACAGATTCATAAAAGTTTGCGGAAACATCAGAAGCACCCGCTTCTCCGAAAGAACGGCTTCAGCCACCAGTGCCTTGAACTTGCTTTTATTGAGTTTCGCGCCGCATTGCTCCGCCAGCGTTTGCAAAGCGATACACCCCGCGTTATGACGGGTATTCTCATAATCCTTGCCCGGATTGCCCAATCCGACAATCAGCCATTCTACCGGACCGGCAGGCTGCTGATCTTTATGCTCAAGCTGTTTGAAAATATCAAAAATATTGCTCATTTCCTGTTCTTTTCCTTAAAAGCTTCTGCCCATCCCTCTTTATTGATCTGCCGTTCACGGGCAATGCCCAACGACTGATCAGGCACATCCATAGTAATGGTAGAGCCAGCTGCGGTATACCCGCCCTTTCCGATATGTACCGGCGCGATAAGATTGGTGTTGCAGCCGATGAAGCAGTCGTCCTCAATAACACATCGCGCTTTGGTATAGCCGTTATAATTGGAAGTAACGGTACCGCAGCCGAAATTTACCCGTTCCCCCACATCCGAATCGCCAATATAGGTCAGGTGTGAGGCATGCGAATCCTTTCCGACAGTAGAATTCTTAATTTCCACAAAATCGCCGATTTTCACCCCGCTGCACAGATGAGAATTAGGTCTTACATGGCAGAATGGACCGATCTTCACCTGATCCTCCAATACTGACTGATAAACCTGGGTTGCATTGACTGTACATTTATCTCCAATCGTACTGTTTTCCACCACGCTGGAGGGTCCGATCACCGAATCCTCTCCGATTATACATCCCTGGCGGATCTGGGTATTGGGATAGATCAGCGTTCCGCGTCCAATCTTAGCAAAAGGAGAGATCAGCACACCGTCCAGCGATGCAAAAAGAACTCCTTTTTCAATAAAGCTCATAAGTATCCGTATATTGACCGTATTTACCAGGTCAAACCAATCAATAAGGTTTTTGGTTTCCTCCAATTCGCTCTGCGATAAAATTCCCTCTTTATATAAATCATAAACCGTTTCAAAACAGATTCTGAAATCCGCAGGCAGGCCAAGTGCAGCAAGACGGTCCGATATACTTTGTTCATCCATCATAGCGGCTCCCTCCAAAAAGAAAATATAGCTTTATTTTAACCTAAAAACGGTCGTTTTGCAATAAAAATCTGTCGTTTTGTTTTTAACTTTTTTAAATACTAAAAGTTAATATTTTGTAAATATTGACATTCAATCCACATATTTCAGATTTTTGTGTTATAATAGATACGCAATTTGCAAATTTATTAAGTTTATATTATTCAACGGAGGAAAAAAGAATGGCAAAGAAGTATTGCTACCTTTTTACAGAAGGCAACGCTAAAATGCGTGAACTTCTGGGCGGTAAAGGCGCGAATCTTGCGGAAATGACTAACATCGGTCTGCCTGTTCCCCAGGGTTTCACAATTACCACAGAAGCTTGCACACAGTATTATGAGGATGGCAGACAGATTAACTCTGACATCATGGCTGAAATCATGGAATACATCGAAAAGATGGAGAAAATCACCGGCAAAAAGTTTGGTGACAAGGTAAATCCGCTGCTCGTTTCGGTTCGTTCCGGCGCCCGCGCATCTATGCCCGGTATGATGGATACCATCCTGAATCTTGGTCTGAACGAGGAAGTTGTTGAAGTTCTTGCCGCTAAATCCGGAAACCCCAGATGGGCTTGGGACTGCTATCGCCGCTTTATCCAGATGTACTCCGACG
>CAZMTU010000097.1:0-9391 GCA_964569225.1 uncultured Lachnospiraceae bacterium
TATGCATGAATTTATAAGTGCAAATAGGATTTTACCATTAGATTTAACAGCTCGTCCCGGTCGATCTTGCGAATCAGCCCACGGGCATTTTTGTGGTTGGTGATGTAGGTCGGATCTTCTGACAGAATATAGCCTACAATTTGGTTGATGGGATTATAACCCTTTTCTTTCAGTGCGTCGTAAATCTGCAAAAGAATCTCACGTACCTCCGCTTCGCGGTCCTGCGTGATAGAAAAGGTAATGGTGTTTTCGCCTTGGTCTATGGACATGAGGAATCCCTCCTTTTAAATGATTATACACTATTTTGTCCTGTTTTTCAATAGGATAAATAATTTTTCAAATATTGTTTGTAAAAATTCAAAAACAAGCGCATAGGAAGGATTCATAAAAGAATAACAAACATAATATTGGAAGTTTTATATAAGATATCGGCAGATAAATAATTTGAATCTATTTTGTTATACTAACCGTATCAGCAATGATGAAATATTTTATAGAGAATAGCGGAAAAGATCAGTGCCTTAAAGCTGATCGGTCACTACTCATACTGAAATTCACTTTATAAACGGAATAAGCCCATTTCAGATTTGCCGATACAAGTGAATTTTGTAACGATTTGTGCCGTTTGTGTATCGCGCTTTCGCGTCTGCATGTCGGCGGAATGGAGATAATTATGCAGCTTATAGGTGTTGTTCTGAGGTCGCTTCTTTCACTGGCAGCACTTTTTATTTTGGCGAAACTGATTGGACGCCGACAGGTATCTAATATGAATCTGTTTGACTATATTAACGGGATTACTATCGGATCCATTGCGGCAGAAGCGGCTACCGGCGAATTTTCCAAGCTTCTGCCATGCCTTACCGCCATGGTAGTTTATGGCGTCAGTGTCTGGGGAGTGAATCTGCTGGCGGAACACAGCATGAAGCTAAGAGGTATTCTTGACGGAAAACCGCTGAAGCTTTTTGAGAACGGACATTTTTATCGGGATAATTTGAAAAAATCAAAAATTACACTTAGTGAATTTTTAGCGTTGTGTCGGACGCAGGGCTATTATGATCTGACGCAGGTATATGCGGTGAGTATTGAGCCTAATGGGCGGTTGGCGGTGCTGCCGAGGGAAAGCTATCGTCCGGCGACTCCGGAGGATCTGGGAATTCCAATGAAGGATCCGCCGGTTCAGCCGGTAAGTGTAATCAGCGACGGCGTAGTTCTGCATAAGAATCTTTCCTCCTGCGGGAAGGATGAAAACTGGTTGAAAAAACAGATGAAAGCCCAGAATGTCAAATTATCCAAAACGGTGTTGGCAATGGCGGAGGGGGATACACTGACTGTCTTTACCGATAGTAAAGATAGTACGCAATAACAGTCCGCACTTGCCCGTTGCGCTCCAGATCGGGGGCGGTAAGAATTACGCCGTCCAAACTCATCAGCTCAGAGGCGGCGAGTTCATCTACGCTGGCGCGGAAAAGAATATCCGATGAAGCAAATACCAAAAATTCGTCGTTCCGCAAGGTAAGCGATCCCTCTCTGCCAATGACTAATTCCTCGCCGTCGATACGTTCAGTTACGTATTTGATGTGCCGTCCGGATAGCTTTTTTGCCATCTCTCGGCGATAGGCGGGGCTGTCTTCTTTCTTCTTTTTTGAGAAAAGTCCGAACATTCATATGCTCCTCATTTTTTGTATTATTATAGCATATATTCGGCTGAAAATCTATGCGATTTGTGTAAAGTTATGGGATTTTTTTTAAAAAAAGCTCTTTTCTATTTGGCGCGAATGTGCTATAATAATATAGTTATTTATATGAGATACAGGAGACGGAAAAATGGTTCGGAACGATCTTAGAAATATTGCAATTATTGCCCACGTTGACCATGGCAAAACAACGCTGGTGGATGAAATGCTCAAGCAGGGCGGTGTATATCGGGAAAATCAGGCAACCACTGAAAGAGTGATGGACTCAAATGATCTGGAACGGGAGCGGGGAATTACCATTTTGGCAAAAAATACCGCCGTGCATTATCAGGATGTAAAAATTAATATTATTGATACGCCCGGTCACGCTGATTTCGGCGGTGAGGTAGAGCGGATTCTGAAAATGGTAAACGGAGTGCTCTTGTTGGTAGACGCGGCGGAAGGTCCGATGCCTCAGACCCGTTTTGTGCTGCAGCGGGCGCTGGAGCTGAACCATCGGGTTATCGTGGTGGTTAATAAGATTGACAAACCTGACGCACGGGTGGATGAAGTTATCGATGAGGTGCTGGAACTGCTGATGGATCTGGATGCGACCGATGAGCAGTTGGATTCGCCTATGATCTTTTGTTCCGGCAGGCAGGGAACAGCCTGTCTGGATCCTCACGGTACCGGCACGGATCTGAAACCTCTTTTTGATACCATTTTGGAATACATGCCTGCTCCCGAAGGGGACGAGCAGAAGGGATTGCAAATGCTGGTGTCCTCTATTGACTACAATGAATATGTGGGACGGATCGGTATTGGACGGGTGGACAGCGGCTCTGTGAGGGTAGGACAGGATGTTGCCATCTGCAACTATCATACCCCGGACGCGCCGGTGGTTCGTACTAAGATCGTATCCCTTTATCAGTTTGACGGGCTGAAGCGGGTTCCGGTAAACGCTGCTGAGGTGGGCGATATTGTTTGTTTTTCCGGCGCGGAGAATATTACTATTGGGGATACCATTTGTGCTCCTGAAGCGCCCGAAGCGCTTCCTTTTGTCAAAATTTCCGAGCCTACGCTGGAAATGACCTTTCAGGTCAATGATTCGCCCTTTGCCGGAAAAGAGGGCAAATTTGTTACCTCTCGTCAGATCCGTAAACGCTTGTATGACGAACTGCTGAAAGACGTTTCGCTGCGGGTTTCCGACGGCGAAACCACCGATTCCTTTAAAGTGGCAGGCAGAGGAGAAATGCATCTGTCTATCCTTATCGAAACTATGCGCCGTGAAGGCTACGAGCTGGCTGTATCGGCTCCCCGTGTAATCTACAAGGAGATCGACGGCAAAAAGTGCGAGCCGATGGAACGAGTGTATATTGATGTGGATACCGAGTACTCCGGTTCTGTTATGGAAAAGCTGGGCGCCCGTAAGGGCGAGCTGTTGGATATGTCGGTCCATGGCAGCCGTACTAAGATGGAGTATTCTATTCCCGCACGCTGTCTGTTTGGGTACCGCAGCAAATTTATGACGGATACCAGAGGGGAAGGTATTCTGAATTCGGTTTTTGATGGCTATCAGCCTTATAAGGGAGATATTAACGCTCGCTACACCGGATCACTGGTGGCTTCCGAAGCAGGCGTGACTACCTCTTACGGGCTATATAATACGCAGGAGCGGGGCGCCATGTTTGTAGGCGTTCAGACACCGGTTTACGAGGGAATGATCGTAGGGGAGAATCCCAAATTAGGCGATATTGCCGTAAACCCCTGTAAGACCAAGCAGTTAACTGCTATCCGTTCCAAGGGCGCCGATGAAAAACTGATCCTGACGCCGCCCCGTATTATGGGATTGGAGGAAGCCATCGAATTTATTGCGGACGATGAGCTGATCGAGGTAACACCGCAGAATGTCCGTTTAAGAAAGTCTATTCTGAACACGCAGCTTCGCTTAAAAGCGCAGGCTAAAAAGAAATAAAAAATCGGGAAGGGCCGCTTTTAAACGGCTCTTCCCGATTTTGCGAAATAAATATTTATTGTACAGCGTGATGCCGTCTGCTTGTATAACAATCTGGCGTAAACCTTGAAGCCTCAGTGAAGATTATAATTTTTATTGTTTTTTAATTTGTATTGCTTTGATTTACGGTTTCAGGCAAAATAGAATCAATAGCAAACTGTCCATTTGTTTTGATGGCGGTTATTTGTTTGGGACGTCATATGATGGAAGGTTTGCGGCGCGTTTAGAAGCGTATTAATATGGCAGACAAATGATATGCGCATTTTACATAGATTTTACAAACCCGAGATTTTACATTTAACCCGATTGGGCTATACTGATTTTACAAAAGTATTTAACAAAGGAGAAGCGCGTTAATATGATTTACTGCTTGGAGGATGATAATAGCATACGGGAAATGGTTGTATATGCGCTGAACAGCTATGGGCTGGAAACGATGGGATTTGAAAAACCTTCTCTTTTTTGGAAAGCGATGGAAAAAGAAACGCCTGCACTGGTGCTGCTGGATTTGATGCTGCCCGAAGAAGACGGACTTTCCGTATTGCATAAGCTGCGTATTTCGCCGGAAACGCTTCGGCTGCCGGTACTGATTCTGACAGCCAAAGGCAGCGAATATGACAAAGTTATTGGGTTGGACAGCGGAGCGGACGACTATCTGGTGAAGCCCTTCGGTATTATGGAATTGGTTTCGCGGATCAAAGCGCTGCTGCGCAGAGCCGGATCGGATACTGATCATCAGAAGATCGAATATGCCGTTGATTCACTTTATGTTAATACCGCAAAACATATTATTACGGTGGACGGAGAGAATGTGGCGTTGACCAACAAGGAATATTGTATGCTTTGCCTGTTTTTGGAGCATCCTGGTATTGTATTCACAAGAGATCAGCTGCTCAATAAAATCTGGGGATACTCTTTTGACGGCGAAAGCCGTACAGTCGATGTGCATATCCGGACATTGCGCACTAAGCTGGGGAAGTGCGGCAATTTGATTGAGACGGTTAGAGGAATCGGTTATAAATGGGGAAACGGAAAGCAAAATACCTGAGTCTGCTGTATGAAAGGAGGTATGCGCGTTGACCAAACGGATTTTTCGGTCAATCTTTTTAGTAGCAATGGTCGTATTGCTTGCCAGCATTGCCTTGATCATGAGCGTTCTGTATAATTATTTCTCCGATCAGTTTGTAAAAGAATTAAAAAACGAACTTCATTATATTGTACAAGGCTGGGAAAACAGCGGAGCGGATTATCTTACCTCATTGACATATGCTGCGGACCGCGCTCGGATCACTTGGATTGGCGCGGACGGAACAGTTTTGTATGACAGCGTTACGGAAGCTGACGAAATGGAGAATCATTCTGACCGGGAGGAATTTCAGGCAGCGCTTAAAACCGGTGAAGGGGAATCCAGCCGTTATTCATCTACTCTTACGCAAAAAACGGTGAATGTGGCGCGAAAGGTCAGTGATGGCAGCGTTTTGCGGGTATCCTCTTCCCGCTATTCCATTCTGACACTCCTGATAGCGCTGCTTCAGCCTATTCTGTGGGTATTGGTTATCGCAATGATCGGCTCACTGCTTCTCGCCTACCGTGTGTCCAAGCGAGTGACTGATCCGCTGAATAAACTGGATCTTACCCATCCTGAAAATGTGGATACCTATGAGGAACTCACGCCTATGCTGGAGCGGATGGCATATCAAAACAGACGGATCAGTCAGCAGATAGAGGAATTGCGGCGCCGGCAGGAGGAATTTACCGCCATTACTGAGAACATGTCGGAAGGGCTATTGGTGATTGACCGCAATGCGGAACTGCTTTCCTATAATCAAAGCGCAATGAAGCTGCTCGGAGCAGGGAAAATCGGTGAGAAATCCAATGTTTTGATGATCAACCGAAGTGAAGGCTTTCGGCAGGCAGTGGACGGTGTGCTGCAGGGCAGGCACAGCGAACAGACGATGGCGCATGCGGACCGCGTGTATCAGGTAATTGCCAATCCGGTGCGGGATAGAGATAAGACAGCCGGGGCTGTGCTGATGATACTCGATATTACTGAAAAAGAGGAGCGGGAAAAGCTGAGAAGAGAGTTTACCGCCAATGTATCTCATGAACTGAAAACGCCGCTCACCTCTATTTCGGGATTTGCCGAAATGATACGGTTGGGAATTGCCAAGCCGCAGGATGTGGGGCATTTTGCCGATAAAATTTACAGCGAATCTCAGCGGCTGATCGGGTTGGTGGGGGATATTATTAAGCTGTCTCAGTTAGATGAGAATACTGTTCCGCAGCAGTGGGAAATGGTAGATCTCTCGGTGCTGACAACGGGAATTGCGGAACGGTTGAAATCTGCTGCGGATCAGCGGAAAATTACGGTGGAATGTTCTCTGCCGCCCGTTTCGGTTTACGGAGTTCGCCCGATTTTGGATGAAATGATCTACAATCTTGCAGAAAATGCGATTAAATACAATAAAGAAGGCGGAAAAGTCTTTCTGACCTTGCAAAAAGAGGAAAACAAGGTTCGCCTGACCGTAAAGGATACCGGAATCGGGATACCGGAGGCAGACCGGGAACGGGTATTTGAGCGCTTTTATCGGGTAGACAAAAGCCATTCCAAGGAAATAGGCGGTACCGGATTGGGGCTTTCTATTGTGAAGCACGGCGCGGCGTTTCATGAGGCGACGGTGGAATTGCAAAGCAAGCTGGGGCAGGGAACCTCTGTTTCGCTGCTGTTTAACGAAAATAAATTTTCGAATGAAATAAGGAGAGAAAACATTGGATAATACTGTAATGTTTAAAATAACCTATGGCTTATTTGTGCTCACTGCGCGCAATGCCGCAAACGACAACGGCTGCATTATTAATACGGTAGGTCAGGTGACCTTGACGCCTAATTGTATTTCACTTGCTGTAAATAAATCCAATTTTACACACGATATGATTATGGAAAACGGCGTTTTAAATGTGTCTATTATTTCTACTGACGCTTCTTTCGATTTATTTCGGCGGTTCGGCTTTGCCAGCGGACGGGATACCGATAAGTTCGAAGGGTTCACAGGCTGTAAAAGAGCGGAAAACGGCGTGTATTATATTACAGAAGGCATCAATGCGGTCCTTTGCGCCAAGGTCGTTCAAACGGTCGATCTCGGAACGCATACGCTGTTTATCGCAGAAGTAACCGACGGATGGTCGATGAGTGACGTCCCGTCTGTGTCATACGAGTATTACTTGTCGAATATCAAGCCAAAGCCTCAAGCAAAACCTCAAAAGACAGTCTGGCGCTGTAAGATATGCGGTTATGAGCACGAGGGGGAAGAGCTGCTGGATGATTTTATCTGCCCGATTTGCAAGCATGGCAAAGATGATTTTGAAAAAGTGGAAGAATGAGCACGGTTTGACGAATGAAACCGCACGTGTTTCAAGAATTTATGAAAAAGCTGCCGCAAATGGCTATTGCGGCAGCTTTTTCATATTTTGCATGGGCAGCTTGACAATAATATTCTTAAGGCGTGGCTCCTCCCGGATGCTGTCATAACGAGCGTTTTATAGATGATCCAGCATATACCAGCATTTGGAATGCGCTTCAATTTCATGAAATTCCGCACTGATTTCCGGATAGATGAGCTGATCTACAAAGGGCGGCGTATAATGCTTGCCCCGCTGACTGACATGGGCTTTATTGTAGGCGCCGGCATGTCGGTGCATTGCCAGGAGAGAAGCGAGGCGTCCTCTGCTTTCCCTTTACGTTGCAATGAATTTCCCCATGAAAATCCCGCAGACAGAAGGTCCGGAAAAAGGCGGAATATTCACTTGCCGAAAGGGATTGCAGCCGACGGATGGCGTTTAGGCAGTTTTGTTTGGCACTGTCATATAAAGCAAAAAAATCGGAGGTGCTGACCTGGCCGGTATAGGGGTCCTGCCATACATGATGAGCGAGATTGGCAGAATCGGGATAGTAATGACTGGCGCCCAAGAAGAGAGGGGAAAGATAGGGCAGTTTCAAAGGGGTTTCCAGCATCCGGAAAAGTTTTGCTTTTCTGCCGGATGCGTCATAGAGCAGCTTACACCACCTGCGTACGGAACGGGCGGTACGGATGACTGTTTCGGGCGTGCAGTTGACCTTATAAATACAGGTTATCGCACGGCTGAGCAGTTGACCGATACAGGCTTCCTCTGCCGGTGAGAGGGAGTAGACCGATGGCAGGGGCAGGGAACACAGATTCTTTCGCAATGTCCGTTCCACTGTCAGAGCATTCAGATCCGCTTCCAGCGCATTATGAATACAGTAGCTTTTTGCACTGCGTGCGGTACCCGAAAAGGCGTAAACAAAGGGATGGGTTTCGCTGTCCAGACAGTAGTGTCCAAAAAAGCCGGTGGCATATGCCAGCGCGATCTCACGGTCGTCCCCTTTCATTTTATTTGCCTGCGTCCAAATGCAGCTAAGCAGTCTGTCCGGCTGTTCGGTGTGGAGCTGCGTGCTCAGCCGTTTTTTTCGCAGAACGGCGGGCAGATAAAACATAAACATATCCGGTCCCTGCATACCGGTGTAATAGGCGTGTGGATGCCGCTTGACCGCATTGGACAGCTTGCCTGACGGAAGGCTCGATTTGCATTCTTTGGCAAAAACCACATGCGTCCAAAAGGAAGGCATTTGTCCATCTCCTTAGATAAAATAGCTGATAAAGGGTCTGAATCATAATAGATTCAGTTTGGTCAGATACGATTGCCAGATTCGTCGCCGGCAAGCCGACCGATCAGTCGGCCGTTTTCCACCGCTTCTAACAATACTGGCGCGATCAGATTGTGCATTGGGCGGTCTGAGGGGACCTGTACCTCCAGAAAGGAAGAAGTATGACCGATGGCAAATTCAGCCTGATTTTCCTCAAAAAGGACCTCTACGGTTTTGCCGAGATGAGCGGACATGACTCGATACGCACTCTTTTCCCGAATGGCTTCCAGCGCCTGCACCCGGCTGTGTTTGACTGCTTCGGGAATTTGTCCGGTCATTTGATCGGCTTCTGTTCCGGGTCGTCTGGAATAGGGGAAAATGTGAAAGGAAAGCAAGTCCAGTGAATCGAGAAAAGCGGCTGTTTGATTGAAATCATCATCGGTTTCGCCGGGAAAGCCAACAATGATGTCAGCGGTAAAGCAGGCGTCCGGAAGATTTTGGCGCAGAAATGCAACATTACGCCGTACCATAGCCGTATTGTATTTTCTTCTCATCGCCGCGAGCGTTTTGTCACACCCGCTTTGCAGGGAGAGATGAAATTGAGGCGCTAAATGCTTGACTGACCGTAATTTTTCGCTGAAAGCGGGGGTCAAAAGCGACGGATCCAGCGAGCCAAGCCGAATTCGCTCAAGGTTCGGCAAACTATCTATACGGAGCAGCAGTTCATACAGTGCGTTTCTTATCGGATGCCCGTTTTCATCGGTAAAATCTTTTCCGTAAGCGGAAATTTCAATGCCGGTTAAGACGATTTCGCGGTAACCGGCTTCGGTAAGGGCACGAATTTCTTCAACTGCTTCATCCATCGGTTTTGACCGGATTGGACCGCGGGCTTTCGGAATGATACAGTAAGCGCACTTTGATTCGCAGCCGTCTTCAATTTTGACATATGCACGGGTGCGTTCACTGCGTGAGATGCTCATGGACTCAAATCCGGCGTTTTCCAGCGGTGTGACGCCAACAATCGGAGAAGCGTCTGAAGAA
>CAZMTU010000098.1:0-9378 GCA_964569225.1 uncultured Lachnospiraceae bacterium
ATCCTGTCCGCATCCTCCACAGAAGCGGTTCGCTGCGCAATGATAATCTTAGTCGTTTCAGGGATATATTCCCGCATTGCTTTCCGGATGCTGGCGTCGGTTTTGGTATCCACAGCACTGGTGGAATCATCCAAAATCAGAATTTTCGGCTTTTTCAAAATGGCTCGCGCGATACACAGCCGCTGCTTTTGCCCGCCGGATACATTGGCGCCGCCTTGCTCTATGTAAGTATCGTAGCCTTTCGGAAATTGAGAGATGAATTCATCCGCGCACGCCAGCTTGCATGCCTCTATCATCTCTTCATCGGTGGCGCTTTTATTGCCCCAGCGGAGATTTTCCTTAATGGTTCCGGAAAACAGGATATTTTTTTGAAGCACTACCGCTACCTGATTGCGCAGCGTTTCCAGATCGTAAGCCCTGACATCAACGCCTCCAACCTTCACCACGCCTTCTGTCGCATCGTATAAACGGGAAATAAGCTGAATCAGAGAGGATTTTGAGGAACCTGTTCCGCCGATAATTCCGATCGTTTCGCCGGACCGGATATCCAGATTGATATCTGAAAGCGCCATCCGCTCTGCCGAAAGCGAATACTTAAAGCTAACATGATCAAAGGAAATAGAACCGTCTGCCACCTCATATATTGGATCAGTCGGATTGGTCAGAGTGCTTTTCTCTGAAAGTACCTCCACAATTCGCTTGCCTGATTCGCCCGCCATTGTAATCATTACAAAAACCATGGAGAGCATCATCAAGCTGTTGAGCATCATAAAGCTGTAAGTCAGCAGCGCAGAGAACTGTCCTACGTCCAGATTCAGCCCCTGTGAGGTGATAATGGTATAGGATCCGAAGGACAGCACAAAGGCCATTACCACGTAAATACAGAACTGCATCAACGGACCGTTAATCGCAAGAATCCGTTCCGCTTTGGTGAAATCAGCTCGGACATCTTCCGCTGCAACATCGAATTTCCGCTGCTCATAGTCTTCCCGAACAAAAGATTTGACCACACGCATACCCTTAATGTTTTCCTGTACGGAGCTGTTCAGATTATCGTATTTTTTGAAGACTCTTTTAAAAAGCGGCATTGTTTTCATAATAACCACTCCTAAGCCCACGCCCAGAAGGGGTACCACAATCAGAAAAATCCATGCCATTTTCCCACCCATGATAAAAGCCATGACAAAAGCAAATATCAGCATCAGCGGACAGCGGATCGCCGTTCGGATAATCATCATATAAGCATTCTGAACATTTGTAATATCCGTGGTCATACGGGTTACCAGCGATGAGGTCAAAAATTTGTCGATGTTTTCAAACGAATAATTCTGAATGCTGTAAAAAATATCCTTGCGAAGATTTTTAGCCAATCCGCAAGAAGCAGTTGCGCACGCAGTGCCTGCCAGTCCGCCGAACATCAGCGACAGGACTGCCATTATAACCAGTATAACGCCATATTTTACGATGATCTTCAGTTCGCATCCTGCCTTGATCTCATTCACCAAATTGGCAATAATAAAGGGGATAACGCACTCCATTACCACCTCTAAAGTTACCAGTATCGGGGTGGCAATAGAGGGCTTCTTATATTCCCGAATACTTTGGGCAAGTTTTTTTATCATTTTTTCTTCATTCCTTTCCCGCGCATAAAACGAGCAGTGTTATCAACTGGATTTACGTGAAAACACCACTCGTTATTCTGCCTTTATTGCTGTTTCTGACTTTATGCTGTTTTCGCAGACTTCCAAATCTTTTTCTACCTCTTTCCAATGGGCAACCATGGCAGTCAGAAGACCATTCATTTCCCGTAACTGTTCCTCTGAAAAACAGGTCGTCAGCCTCTCAACCTGCCTATCATACGCTCTTTTGCAGCGCTCCGCCTGAATAATTCCCTCCGGCGTCAGCCTAACCAGCATGCGGCGTCCGTCTTTTTCACTCTTGATCTTCTCAACCAATCCGTCCGCCTCCATCCCGATCACCATTTCACTGAGCGAACCGGACTGGACATCCACCATCTCCTGTAAATCCTTCTGTAAAATTTCCGGATGATCTAACAAAGTGGTCAGAAGTCTTCTTCCCGCGTTACCGCCCATTTTGTAATGCAGAAAATGCCCGCACAGTCTTAGCTGTGTTATCACTTCATGAGCAAGGGGCAAATCGCCTGATTGATTCACATACACCATCCTTTCTTTGTCCGCTGTATTATAGCACTGTTTCTCTTAAATGTCAAGGCTCCTTGACGTTTTTTGATCGATTTTTATGTGTTTCATAAAGCGCAAGAGAAGATCAAACCAGACGCGCTTCATTCGCTTGGCTCTTTTATTAGACTGGCAGCATAAACTGTATTTGCGTGCTTGCTTTTCCAGATCGCCCATAAATTAGCGTCCAATACCGTCGTTTCTCAGCTAATATGCTTTCGCACAATTTAATTTTGGCTGAATTATCCAAATGTTCGAGCCAATCTAACTGAATTTTATGAAGTTCGCACTTATTCACAAAATATTCACACTTAATTGTAAAATGTATGTTATAATGACAGCATATAAATTTTCTCATACTAAATCGGCGCTTTTACTGAAAAGCTGTCTGTCTGCTTTTCGCTTTCATTTATATGACATGCTCATATTTATATGACATGCTCATATGTGAGCATGTTCATGAATTTCCATGTAAGAACAGTCAACTGTCCCAAGCTCCGATTGATGAAAACATAATCTTATGCACCCTGTGTAAGCGTATAAATAGATAAAAATTTGCACGAAACGCAAAGGAGAAATCGCCCATGAAACGATTCATCTGCCTTCTGCTTACCGCTTCCATATCCATATCCGCATTCATCGCCTGTTCCAGAAATCTGTCAGAGCCATCAGTTGAAACAGACAAATCTGAAGATTCACCGGCTGAAACACAAATCATTGAAGAAGAACTGGATCCCAATGCCAGCTATGTTACCGGCAACTATATCCGTGTGGACGGTCAAACTATTGCCAGCTACCCTCGTCTAACCAATCTGCCTACTCTTTACATCGATTTGGACGGAGGCGCACCGCTCAGCTCGGTTCAGCACGGTCAATATTCTACCGGCAGCTATACCTTTGTAGACCAATATCTGGAAACCAGCTACTATAATCAGCCTCTTTCCGTTAAAGGACGCGGCAACTATTCTTGGTCCTTTGCCCAAAAGCCTTACACACTGAAGCTTGACAATGCCGCTGATTTTCTGGGTATGGGCGCCGCTAAAAAGTGGGTTTTGGTGACTGTATCCAGCGATAAAACAATGATGCATAATTATCTTACCCAAAAGTTAGCACAAAAAATGGGGCTGCGCGGAACCTGTGAAAATGAATATGTAGATGTGGTGGTAAACGGTGAATATGCCGGCACCTTTGTGCTCACCGAAAAAATTCAGATACACGAAAGCCGGATCGATGTGCCCGAGGATCAGGCAATTCTCTTTGAAATCGAGATGGTCTACCGTCACTCCTGCGATTTATGTATAGTAATGTATGAAAATCGCGGCGATCGCAGCAACAGTGTACATTTGGAGCTGATGGAATACAAGGGGCTGGAACCGGAACAAATGGACCGACAGACAAGGGACGCCGTTCAGCAGGAGCTGAACAGCTTCTTCGAACAGGTGGAAACCGCCATGAAAGGCGGCGATATGACGGTATTGGAACAGTTAATTGATGTAGAATCCTTTGTAAACTGGTATCTGCTGAATGAGCTTACCCGAAATTACGATTCGGCTTTTGTGACAAGCTGTTACTGCTATATCAATGAAGAGGGTAAGCTATACATGGGACCCGTTTGGGATTACGATACCTGCTACGGCATTCAAGATTCCACCTCCCAAGGCAGCCGCATTCAACAGGCGCCATGGTATAATTGGCTTTTCCAGTACTGTCCGGATTTTGTGGAAATGGTGAAGCTTCGCTGGTCAGAACTGCGTACGGAAGGCGGCATCATTGACTGGTTCCTTGCTTCTATTGATACTACCGCGGAATACATCTCAATGTCCGAACAAATGGAGCATTCATATTTTCCTAACAGCGAGCTGCTGAATATTCCGTTTGAGGACGCTGTTGCCTATTTTAAGCAGTGGCTGTCCGACCGCTTGGTGTGGATGGATGGTGAATTTCTAATTAAAGCATAGATTGGCTGTCATAAAACAGTGTCTCAAAATTTTCAGTTATAGGTTTTCGGGTTGTCTCATTTAATGTGACAACCCGTTTTTACTTACAAAATAAAATCCCAAAAAATAATATCGGATGCAACCAATTCCACGAAAAACGGTGTATATTAGTGAAGGCCTTACAAAATCTGAAAGGAGGATATTTATGGAGGACGAACAAATTATCGCACTATATCTCGCGCGCTCTGAGAATGCCATCGCCGAAACTCAGAAAAAATACGGCGGCTATTGCAAATGGATCGCAGAAACGATTCTGCCTATCCATGAAGACGCCGAGGAATGCGTCAGTGATGCACTGCTGCGTACATGGGAAGCGATTCCTCCCCATCATCCAGAAAATCTGAAAGGATTTTTGGGTAAAATCGTCCGTAACTTAGCGCTGAATCGCCTGAAAAAAATACAGACCGCCAAACGGGGCGGCGGACAGCTTGACCTAATTCTGTCCGAATTAGAGCAGTGTATTCCCGCACCGGATAATGTGGAAACAGAAACAGACGAACGGCTTCTGACCGCTCTCCTCAACCGTTTTCTATCTGAACAGCCTTCTCAGAAACGTATTATTTTTGTACGCAGATATTTTTATGCTTCCTCTTTAAATGCAATCGCCGCTGATTTAGGGATGAGTCTATCTAAAGTAAAATCCATCCTTTTTCGCATGAGAAATGATTTGAAAAACAGACTGAAAAGAGAGGGAATCTGGAATGAAGAATAAACAGTTATTAAACGCCATGGGTGAGATCAGCGAAGAATATATTGCCGAAGCAGCACCGGAAAAGAAAAAGGGCAACCATCATCTCTCAAATTATCTGAAATGGGGCAGTGCCGCCTGCCTTGCGCTTGCAATTGCGGGAGGAGGTTTTTGGTTTTTGTCCGCTCCTCACTATGAAAAAAAGCTTATTTCATCTAATCAAATAACGTCCCTAATGACGGGGGATGAGATAGCAGTCATTCCTCAATGGAAGGATCAAACCATGCTTAGCCGTTATCCTACCCTTCTCTTTAACGGCCGGAGCTATTCAGGCAGCGGCGAGATTACCGGTGCCGTAATCGAAGATGCCGTCTGTAGTGAAACACTTTACGGTTGGGATGTCTACACGGAAACCAAATATCAGATACAGGCAACTGTTTATCCTATAGAAGGCATATCCGACGAATGCGCTCTTGCGCTGCAATTTGAAGGAAGTGATTCGCTCTATGTCTACCGAAACAGCGCCTACCGTCCCGACACGTTAGGCGATCTGATCGAGGATCTGAATCTGCGTGAAACACTGTCCTTCGGATCAATTTATTATAACGGTCAAAAACGCTACGGCAAACCTATTACAGTTGAATTTGTGGACCCCGATCCGGCGGCTATTTGGGAGTTGTTGCTCTCCGATAGTTCGCTGGTAAATCTGTATGACAAAAATTATACAACACCGCTTATCAGCGATATGGCCATCAGTATAAATGCCCCTCTGCTGGGACATACTAATATATCGCTTTCAGTAACCCGCACAGGCTATATGTACACCAATCTGCTGGACAGCGCAAAGATTTTCTTTATTGGCGAAGAAAAAGCGGAAGCGTTCATCCAGTACATTCAGGCAAATTGCAAGGGCTATGAACTGGTTTACGACGAATCTGTTTTGGGAGATGCAGAATAAACATGCACATTCCTTTATCCCCTTACCCGTCTTTTAAAGAGCTGAGGGAGGGCGCTTTGAAAGCGCCCTCCCTCAATATAGCTTGTCTGCCATCTGATCCGATCAGACGGAAGATTTTTCATTCATCTTTTTTTTCTGCTTTTGCTTTTCTTTTCCCCGTTAATAACAGCTTCGGCAGGTTTATCCGATGCCTGTTCATCTGTCTGCTCAGTCTGACTGTTGTCATCGGCAGGAGCAGGTACGGCGGGAGCAACATAGCCCTTTGTCGCACTGACAGGCACATCCACGCTTTTGACAGCGCTTTTCAGAATGCGGATTTTTGTGCAGTCACGGCTGGTTTCAATTACACAGGTTTCATCTTTAATAGAAACAACCCGTCCGATAATTCCGCCGATCGTCGTGATTTCATCGCCCACCATGAGAGAATTGCGCATAGCATTGGTTTCTTTTTCCTGCTTTTTCTGGGGACGAATCAGGAAAAAATAAAAAATCAGCAGCATCACCACCAGCATAATGATGGTGTAAATCGAACTCATATTTGTGCCCTCGGCAAGTACAGCAAAATGAATCATAAACAGTTTCTCCTTAAATTTCCAAATTAAATTTATTATACAGCATTTTCGCCGGAATTGCAAGAGCTTTTCAAGAAAATTAATCCTTCCGTCAAAAATCTGTCAAAATTCCTCGCGCTCTTATTTAGACAGCTTATTGATATTCTTATTGGAACCGATCAAGGTAATCACATCGGTTTCGGCAAAAGGATGATCCGGCGCGGGCGCAATATCAATTTTTCCGGTATCACCCGCCTGTACCGCAATAATATTCACCCCAAATTTGCGGCGAATATTCAGTTCGATCATAGTTTTCCCTACCCATGAAGCAGGTACTCTCTTTTCTACAATCGAATAATCATCTGAATAGCGCAGATATTCCAGCACATCCTGTTTATCCAGCGTATGCGCCAGCTTTTCGCCCATATCCCGTTCCAAGAAAATCACCTCGTCAGCGCCCACTTTAGTAAGCACCTTTGCTTCCAATTCACTGCTGACACGAGTAACCACTCGCTTGACGCCCATTTCCTTTAAAGTCATCGTCAGCAAAATAGCGTCATTAATCCGTCCTGGGAAGCTGATGACCGCACAGTCATAGGAGGTCACACTTGCTGAGCGCAGCACCGCCTCATTCAAAGGGTCCCCAATAATTGCGTCGGTGACTACATCCGCCATTTCCCGCACGGCGTCTTCATCCTCATCAATCACCATAACCTGTCTGCCGCTTTTTTCAAGCGTCAGCGCAACTGTTTTTCCAAAGGGACACAAACCGAATACAATAAATGATTTCATAAATTTATCCTTTCCTTTCATTGCTAAGCCATAAAAACTACAATTCTATTAAAAACGCATTTGCCAAACACCGCGAATAATTTAATCGGCTGCTTCTCCACGCTCATATCTGTCAGCCTACCATAAAGGGCGTCTGAGGATGACGAAGCACTTCGCCGCCGGTCGCCCGTTTCAAAGCAAGCGAATAAGTGATCGTCAGAATTCCTACCCTGCCCATATACATCAGCAACATAACCCAGAATCGTCCAAACAAATTAAGTCCGCCGGTAAAATTCAGTGACAATCCTACAGTAGCATAGGCAGAGGCGGTCTCATACAATGCTGTCAGCATCGGCGCGGAGCAAAAAACCGATATTAATACTGTGGAGCTTCCTACTATAACCAAGCCGATCATACAGAGCGCCATAGCCCGCAGGACCGTATCCTTTGAAATCGTGCGCTTCATCAGCACAATTTCTTCCCTGCCCAACGCAATTTGAATTTCCGAGTAAAACAGCAGCCCTACAGTAGCTACCTTAAGCCCGCCGGCAGTGGAACCGGAGGCACCGCCAATCATCATTAAAAAGACAGAAACGCCCTTCCCGGCATCCGACATGGCTGCATTATCAAATGCGGCAAATCCGGCTGTTCGCAGTGATACTGAATGAAAGAAGGCAGCGTTTAATTTGCCTCCTACCGTCAGCCCTGACAGTGCGCCATTCCATTCCAGCAGCAGCGTCAGCAAAAAGCCGCCAGCCAGCAACAGACCGGTCATAATCAGCACCATTCTGGAATAAACGCCCAGCCTGTCCACTCTGCCGTTCATGTCGCCGGCAAGCCGGCTGCGTTTAGCGCGCAAATGCCTAACCCGACTGACAATCAAATCGAACAGATCAAGCCAGACCACATAGCCGATTCCTCCCATTATGATCAGCACGGACAAGGTGCCTGTTACCAACGGGTCAGACGCAAACGCGGACATACTGGAACCGCCCCGAAAACTGCCCATAATATCAAAGCCGGCATTGCAGAATGCGGATACCGCATGAAAAATACTGCGATATATTCCGTTTTTCCAGCCGAACAATGGAACAAACCGAAAAGAAAGCAGCAGCGCGCCGCAGCCCTCCATAATAAATGTTCCCGCAAGCAACCGCCCCGCAAAACCGCCGGAGGCGCCTTCCGCGGAAGAAAGTCCCAGCGATTCCGCTACAATCCGATTTTCTCTGGGCGTAATGGTTCTGCGCAGCAGTCTTGACATCAAAACCGCCACTGACATAAACCCTAAGCCGCCAACCTGAATCAAAACCAAAATCACAGATTGACCGAACACACTCCAGCTTGCCGCCGTGTCGGTCACGACTAATCCGGTGACGCAGGTAGCGCTGGTAGCAGTAAACACCGCGGTGGAAAATCCGACGCTTTCGCCATTTTCGGAAGAAATCGGAAGCATAAGCAGCAGAGTTCCTGTAAGTATAATCAGTAAAAAGCCTACTGCCAGCACCTGCGGCGGCGAAAAACGCTTCTTCGGCTTGACTTTATACCGCTGTACGGACAGCGCTTCCACAGACTGCATAACCTTATTTTCCCCTCCGAACTTTAACATCTTAATCTTTTGATACAGCTACGCTGTCCGCAAGATGAGGACGCCTTTACCGTAATCAACCATATACAGAAAAATCAGGCGTGAAGCATCGCTTCCGCAGGAGATTCCATTCTGCCATCGGTCTGAAAAAGCTCATAATCCTTTCGCAAAAGTGCGCATATCCCAATGTCCTTATATTCATTTCTGACCAGCATAAACTGCCGCAGCGTTCCCTCATAGGTCAACCCGCAGCGCTCCATAACCCGACGGGAAGCATCATTTCCCGACATATATCGCGCCTCAATCCGATTCAATCCCAATCGGTAAAAGCCAAAACGAATAACAGCATTTGCCGCTTCCGCCGCGTAACCCCGATGCCGAAAATCGCTGTTCAACACATATCCGATTTCTCCAATACGGTGCCGACCATCTAAACGGGTAAAGCCACAGGTGCCAATCATTCGCCCGCTTTCCTTTTCAACCACTGCCCAATCGTAATACCCCCCTGAACGGTACATTTTCTGTACCATCGACAGATATGATTTCGTGTAATCAATAGACGGATGGGGACTCCATAACAGATAATGAGTCGTTTCTTCCCGACAGGCATATTCATACATATCCGCGCTG
>CAZMTU010000099.1:0-9123 GCA_964569225.1 uncultured Lachnospiraceae bacterium
CTTCCGAAAATCGCATTTGAGCGCCCCAAAAGGGTAATCGGCAGAAATACTGTTGAATGCATGAAAAGCGGTCTGCTTTACGGCTGCGCGGGAGCGATTGACGGTCTGATCGACCGAATCAAAAACGAATTGGGCAGAGAATGTACCCTAGTCGCCACAGGCGGTCTTGCGGAAACCGTTATTCCTTTGTGCAGACATAAAATTATTTTGGATGATGATCTGCTGCTGAAGGGACTCATGATCATTTATAATAAAAACAAAGAGGCATAATTCCAAGCAGCCCTTGAAGGAGAACTTGCTTCATTCTTCGAGGGCTGCTTCACATATTATAAAACGGATTTACATTCAAAATATCCGACAAAATGAAATAAGGAACCGTAATTGCAGTACGCATCGTTTCACAAATACGGTTCCTTATTTGTAAAGAGGTTACAAATAAGCTGCGATAGATTCCCATTTGAACCGACGGCGGTTCTTTAATGGCAAATTACCCGAGACATAAAAAACCATCGAGAAATTTTCGTTTTCATAGGTATAATAGTTAGTGTTTCACAACGCAGATTGATGGCTTTTCTTTATCATCAACAGCCTTCAACCAATTCATATCGTACAAGGTGTTTACCAGGTTTTCAATGGAATTGAAGCGATAGACGAACGCGCCGACATATTCTGCGTTCTTGCTGATATGCGCAGGAGCAAAATCCGCTGTCACTCTCGCCGCAAGCTCGGAGGTCTTGCGATTCAGCTCGGACACGACAGAAATACATTCTCCAAGCAGTTTTCTTAACTCGTCATATTCCTCTGTTGACCATACTGCAAAATTTGCCTTACTGTTATTGGCATATCCTAACGTTTCTAATTGATCTTTCCAATCTTTCGATAGATATTCAAAGCAATCAACAGCTGTGCATACGATGGGGTCGACCATATTTCCATAAAAGTGTTGAGCATTCAGCGTCTGTCTGAAATTTATTGCAATAACACTTCCACGACCATCGTCCGAAGAACTTCCGTTGTAGATTCACATAGTATAAAACCGTCGCTTTACGATACTGCTTTGATAATAAAGACAACTCCCGTCGAAGCAGATTCAGATTTTCCTTTTTAATAATGTTATCTAATACCGAATCTGATTCGTCAACAATGCTTTCATTAAGTTCCGCAGTACGGTTCACAATCCTTGACCTTTTGCGAAAATAATCCATATAAGTATTTTCCGCAATCTTCCACATAAAGCCGTAAAAGCGTGCTTCATCTTTCAAATTTTCAGCAGCTCTGATGATCTCATAGAGAATATCGCTTGCAAGGTATTCGGCTTCATTTACGTTGCCAAGTCTCGTTAATGCGAAACCAAATATTGATCTCATGTTCTCGGTTATCAGCTTTTCAAGTTTTATACTATCCATTTATTCCTCCATTTTCGTTTTTAGGCGCCTTCATACATATCGTCGTTGGAAAGACGAAACGGTTAAGATAGTTTTAAAAAAAGTTGAAATTATCATATCACAATTTTATGAAAATTCATTTCTATTAAACGGTAACTGTAGCTTTATTCTACAGTTGCCACTAATAATTATTATGAGTGCTTAATAGAAAAAGCGGCGTGTCGAAACACGTCGCTTTTTCTGCCCAAGAGTAAGCAACCAAAGCAGAGACGGAGTAAGAGTAAACAAAGCAGTATTACAATTCTTTCTCAAACCAAAACACCGAATCACCCTTCTTATTTACGAATTCGTTGCATATACTAACCCCAAATTTCTTATGTAATGCTCCGCTTGCGCAATTATCCTTTCGCACTTGTACAACGGCTTTTACAAAATTACTGTGTTTGGCATGTTCTAACGCCTGACTTACAGCTTGGTATGCAAATCCTTGCTTTCTATATCGCAGCTTTATTTCGGGACCGCATCTACACAGCGAAATCCATCGATTGCGTTCTCAATTTATTCTCAGATATATTAGCGTTTTAAATATATTACACCATGAATAATGGTCATCTGCAATATTTAGTGAAGTCCAAACTTTGCTAAGCGAAGCTATACCCGCGGCATAGCAAAGTATTCCACTAACGCGCAAAGTGAAGTTAAGTGTGCCGCCCACGCGCGCAGGCACTTCACTTGCCATAGGCATACTTCACGCGCCGAAGGTGTACTTATCGTACCGCAGGGCACACTTAGTTTAAAAAAGACCTTATTTGTCCGGTAGACAAATAAGGTCTTTTTCATGGTGCCGGTAACCGGGCTTGAACCGGTACGGGAATTACTTCCCACGGGATTTTAAGTCCCGGGCGTCTGCCAATTCCGCCACACCGGCGTGCGGCTGAGCTTTCTTATAAAACATGCAAAAAATAGATTACTCGCATAATTTTATGACTCTTTGCTTATTATAACACGTTTTTAAGAATTTGTCAATCGGTTTATGAACATCCGGCAGGATTTTTCAAAAAAAATCCTGCCAAAACTATTCTACTCTTGCTTAGCTCAACGATTCAAAAATCCGCTTCATACGCTCCAATGCCTTTTGCAGAATGGGGCGGGGCGCTGCTACATTGATCCGATAAAAGCCGGCAGGAAGCACATTGAACTCACTGTCCCGGGAAAGCCATATTCCGCCCTCCTTTAAGGCTTTGTCCAGCGCATCCGGTGTGCCTAAAGAGGAAAAATCGCCCCACATCAGGTAGGTGCCCTGTGTTTCGGTAAAGCGAACTGACGGAAAATACTCCGCAAAGAAATCTCTTACCAGTTTGATGTTTCCTTCCAGATAAACAAGCAGTTCGTCCAGCCAGCGATCACCGTAGGTATACGCCGCCTTGCAGGCGGCATAGGCAAAGAGGGTCGGCGCGGTGGAATTACATCGGCTCATTTCGCTCTTCACCTGTGTCCGTAGAGCCGCATTCGGAACCAACAAATTGGAATTCCAAAGTCCTGCCAAATTGAAGGTCTTGCTGGGCGCTGTGCAAGTCACAGAATTTTCGGCAAAAGATGCGCTGATCGCTGCAAAATTGATGTGCTTATACCCGCTATACACAAAATCGGAATGAATTTCATCCGCCACTACCCTGATTCCATTTTCAAGGCAAATTTCACCCATTCGGGTAAGTTCTTCCTTTGTCCACACTCTGCCAACCGGATTATGCGGAGAACAAAGCAAAAAAAGCTTCGCCGCTTTTGCTTTCGCTTCAAAATCCGCCCAGTCTACCTGATAGCCTGTTCCTTCCCATCGCATGGACGAAGCCACCAGCTTCCGTCCGTTATTTTTGACCGCCGCGCCAAACGGTCCGTAAACCGGCGTCAGTACCAGCACGCCGTCATCCGGAGCAGTAAACGCCCGAACACAAATATTTAAAGCATGTACCACACCCGGAGAAGTAACCAGCCAATCCTTGGACAGTGCCCATCCGTAGCGCCGACGATACCATCCGGCTACCGCCTCAAAATAGTCGTCCTTGCAGGCGGTATAACCATAAATCTGCCGGTCTACCGCCTGATGCAACGCCTGCTGAATTTTCTCAGCCACCGGAAAATCCATATCCGCAACAAACAGCGGAATAGTGTTCTCCGATCGGTCATGCTCCGCCATAAAATCATATTTCACGCAATCGGTTCCCCTGCGCTCGATTATCCTGTCAAAATCGATCATCTTTATACCGCCTTCCCTTTATGTTCACATACCGGCATCTCTACAGCCGCCCTTATTTTAGCGCAAATAATTAGGAAAGTCAATAGAAAAGTCTTGACAGGCGACTTATTTTTGTGTACAATAAATCTATCAATTTTTTGGTAAAAATCCCGTCTGTTTATAAAAAAATAGTATAAATCAGACAAAATTTCACTTTAGTCGATTAAAACGGCAGGAAAGGAAACCCATGAAAAAAGTATTTCACATTATTCCCCACTCCCACTGGGACAGAGAATGGTATCAGTCCTTCGAAGGACACCGGATAAAGCTGGTAGAATTATTTGACGCCATTATCGAAGAAATGGAGAAATCAGACGAGTATACCTACTATCACATGGACGGTCAGTTCATTCCGGTAGAAGACTACTTAGAAATTCGCCCCGAAATGAGAGATCGGCTGCAAAAGCTGGTAAAGGAGGACCGCATTCAGATCGGCCCTTGGTATGTTCTTCAGGATGAATACCTGATCAGCGGCGAAGCCAATGTTCGCAATATGCTCTACGGTCTGAAGCTTTCCAAAGCCTTCGGCGCCAAGCCGGTCATGACCGGCTATTTCCCTGACTCTTTCGGCAATGTGGGACAGGCGCCTCAAATCTGTCAAGGCTTTGGCATTGACAACGCCGTTTTCGGCAGAGGATTAAATGATGTCGGCAGTGACAATCAGATCATCAAACAGAACGGTATCACAAAATCAGAACTGCTTTGGCGCGCGCCTGACGGCAGTGAGGTCATCGGCGTGATGTTTACGCATTGGTATTCCAACGCCAACGAGCTGCCCGCCGATCCGAACGCGTTAAGGGACCGACTGCTGGGACTCGGCCACTCTATGGAACGCTTTGCCGTCACCGATCATCTGCTTGGCATGAACGGCTGCGATCATCAGCCCCTACAGCGCAACTTGGTAGAGGTGATCAAAACGGCTAACGAGGTACAGGACGAATACGAAGTCAAACAGTCGAACTTTAAAGATTATATTGCGGAAGTGCGCAAATATAAAGACAAGCTGCTCCCATTTGAAGGAGAAATTGCCGGTCAGTACACCAGCGGTTGGGGCCTGCTCACCTCTACTGCTTCTACACATATTGACATTAAGCAGCTAAACCACGATGCGCAGCATAAGCTAGAACGGCTGGCAGAACCCGCGTCAGTGCTTGCTCATCTCTCCGGCGGAAAATATGACAGCGATTTCTTCCTTTACGCATGGCGTCGGCTGATGCAGAATCATCCTCACGACTCTATCTGTACCTGTTCCTGCGATGAGGTATACGATGCAATGCTGGCACGCTTTGCTTCCTCCATGCAGGTGGCTGACAAGCTCACTGAAGAAGCCCTTTCCTTCTTTGCAAAGGCAGTGGATACCGAATGCGGCGGCGACAAAGCCATTGTACTGCTTTCACTGGAACCCTACCCCGCCGATCAAGCAGTTCGGGTCAATATCGACTTTGACCGCTCCGAGCAGGTGGAATCTGTAGTGATCTACGATGACAAAGGCAATGAGGTACCCGCCAAGCTCACCCTCATTCGTAATCAGTTCACTTATACCCTACCCAATGACCGCTTCCGTCAACCCCGTTATGTAGACCGCGTTGTAGCGGAGTTTTCCGCTCACACAGAAAACGTTGGCTATCGAGTTTACCGAGTCGTTAAGGCGGCATCCGATGGCGCCTGCGCCATCACCGTCCGCGAACAGGGCATGGAAAACGAGTATTTATCGCTGAACTTTAATACCGACGGCAGTTTTGAACTTACCGACAAGCGCACCGGCCGAATCTTCCACCGTCAAAACCGCATAGAAGACCGACAGGATTTGGGTGAAAGCTACAATTTCCGCGCCGGTGACGATACGCCGATCTATCCTTCCGAAGGCGCCCAAATCAGCCTATACGAAACCACTGCTTACTCCGCGACTTTTGCTGTGACCTTCAATATGGCGATTGGCGCAGAATTGACCTCTTATGTAACCCTTACCAAGTCAATAGCGCGAGTGGATATTACCACAAAAATCAACAATCATCGGGGTAATCACCGTATTCGGGCGCTCTTTGACAGCGACATTGCCACCGATCATGTGCTGTCAGAGGGGCAGTTTGATCTGGTACGCCGCCCCATCGAGCCTTCTTTTACATGGGAAAATCCTTCCAACCTCCAAAAAACGCAGGCGTTTATCGCATTGGAGGGCGATACAGGCGCTTGCCTTGCCATCGCCAATCAGGGAATCTGCGAATATGAAATTCTGCGGAACAGTCATAACACCGCCGCCATTACCCTGCTGCGCTGTGTAGGTGAAATGGGCGACTGGGGGGTATTCCCCACCTCCAAGGCACAGTGCATCGGTGAATATACGCTGAAATATGCCGTTGTTCCCTATTGTGTAAACTGCAAAGCAGAGGGCTACCACACCGCTTACAGCTTTGCCTCTCCTGCGCTACTGGCTGTTTCGACCGACTGTCACAACGGCAATCTGCCCGCTGCTTCCGACTATTTCTCCTTCGACAACCGCTGCCTGCGGCTAACCGCCTGCAAAAAAGCAGAAGAGCGCGACAGTCTGATCCTTCGCTTCTTCAATCTGAGTGAAAATGAACAGCTTCTAAATATAACGCTGAACAGCGCCTTCAATTCCGCTTACCTTACCAATCTGAATGAGGATCGGCAATCCGCGCTGACAGTTGCTGACGGAAAGCTTCAGCTATCAGTACCGAAGAAAAAAATCATTACCATCGAACTCGGCAAAGCTTAAGCCCCAATCGCCGCCCATACAGGAATCTGTATGGGCGGTTCAGGTTGTCGAAAAACCATAATTGTTTGGCAGCTTGCACAAAAGTTTTGATCGACCTTTTCTCAAAAGGTCGTGGGTACTTAGGGCGAAGCCCTAAGTCGCCCTCCGCAGAGGGCGAAATATCCGGTCTTTCTCTTTTGATAAGCTTTTTCTCTTGGACCTTTTTAGGCAAGCAAAAAAGCGGACAAACGAATTTGCGCATTTTAATAAATAGCGCATTTTATTCTCGACTTTCCCGACAAAGTGCGCCGCCCATACAGGAATCTGTATGGGCGGTTTTTCATATTCTGCAGCTTCACTTAGCTGCAATTAAATATGCTTTTTATTTTAGACCTTGAAGCAATGTTCGCGTGATTAATTCAACAAATTCTGGGCAGTCCTTCTCCGTAAAGCACGCTGATTCGCCGCTTACCGCCAATCCTTGTATAAAGCGTCACGCCCTCCCCGCTGCTTACTTCACCGATCAAGACAGCGCCTTCACCGTAGCGGCTGCGCCGGATAATCTCCAGCCCCAGCTTGGCATCTCTGCCGTCCACTATCGCTACCAACTTACCTTCATTGCCCATATATAAGGGATCAATCCCCAACAATCCGCAAAGTGCCTTTACATCCCGTTTCACCGGCAGAGCAGTTTCCTCGATCCGCATAGAAACCGCAGAAGCGTCCGCAAGCTCGTTTAAAATACTGCCCAGTCCTCCGCGGGTTACATCCCGCAGCGTATGCACCCGTACCCCACCGGAAAGCAGTCCCTTCACCATTTCACACAGAGGAGCTGCATCGCTGGCAATTTCATTTTCAATGCCCATACGAGCGGAAAGCAGAGCAGCATGATGATCGCCTAAGCTGCCGGATAGCAGAATGGCATCCCCCGGACGGCAATTAGCCGCGGAAATATCAGTTTGCGTGTCCAAAAAGCCTATACCGGAGGTGTTGATATAAATTCCGCCGTTTCCCTCAATTACCTTGGTATCACCTGCCACAATCGCAGCGCCCGCTTCCCGGGCTGCTGCTGCCATTGAAGCGGCGATTCTCTCCAAATCCTCACTGTCCGTTCCTGTTTCAATAATAAAAGCGGCAGTCAGGTAGCGGGGACTTGCCCCCCGCATCAACAAATCGTTTACTGTTCCGCAGACCGCCAGCCGTCCGATATCGCCTCCCCGAAAGAAAAGAGGCGTTACAACAAAGGAATCGGTGGTAAAAGCGATCCTTTCTCTGCCGGGCAATACGGCGCTATCCTCCATTGCCCTTAAAACAGGATTGTCAAATGCCTTTGCAAACACCGAACGAATCAGTTCATCTGTAGCGGATCCGCCGCTGCCGTGGGCAAGGGTTATTTTCATGGCACGTTTTCCTTTCTATGCGGTATTAGGGCTACAAAATAAAGCCATTTAGAAATTCGATAACGTTCAATTCTTGATTCTATCAATTATAAATTTTTTGAGAATTTGAACCAATTTATTTTAGCCTCGCCGATGAATATAATAGTGAAAACAAGCCCCCTCCATTGATACCATGCAGGCGCCGCAAGGGGCTTCCGGCGTACAACCTTTTCCGAAAAGCGGACAATGTAAAGGGGACAAGCTGCCGGAAATAACCGCGCCGCACTGACAGCCGATCGGCAATACATCCGCCGCCAATCGATCGCTCCCCGCATCAAATCGGGCATATTTTCCCCGCAAACGAAGTCCGCTGCCCTCAATTTTTCCCATCCCCCGCCAGTTAGCGGCACACGGTTCAAAGTATTCGGCAAGCAATGCTGCGGCTTGCGCGGTTCCTTCCTCCTTCACCGCTTCGGGATAAAAATTCACAACTCTTCCCTGCCCCCGCAGCTTCACCAGCGCATAGATAGCTCCGATCAGCGATTCGCCGGTAAATCCCGCCACAGCAAAAGGGAGGTGATAGGCCTCTGCCAGCGGACGAAAAACATTGCTGCCTACAACCGTACAGACATGCCCGGGGGCGATAAAGCCGGTAAGTCCGCTCTTCTTGGCCCCCTTACACAGGCACTCTACCACCGCAGGCATAGTTTTCAAAGCGGTCAACAGACGGATGTTGCCAATCTGCCGGCTGATCACTTCTTCCAGCAACAGCGCATAGAGAGGCGCGGTCGTTTCAAACCCCACAGCGGCAAAGACAAAAATCGCTTGAGGGGCGGCTTTCGCCATATCTAACACTTCAAAAGGAGAGTAGACCATTTTGACCCGCCCGCCCGCTGCCTGTGCATCCCGCAGGCAGCGCCCGTCGCTGCCCTTCACCCGCAGCAGATCGCCAAAGCTGACCACGCATATGTCTTTTTCCATAGCCAACTCAAGCAGACGGTCAATATAAGCGCTCACTGTAACACAAACCGGACAGCCCGGTCCGGAAATCAGCCTGATTGCCGGTGAAAGAAGCGAAGGAATACCGTTTTCGGAAATGGCGGCAGTATGCGTACCGCAAACCTCCATCAAAGTCACCGGTTCGCCGTCATAAGTCTGTAAAAAGCGCGCCAGTTCAGCGGTTTTCATTCGAAATTTCCTCCAGTTCGGTCAGGAGCGCTGCCAGTTCCTCCGCTTCTCTCTCCTGAAGCACCTGAATGATCATGCCGGCATGCACCAGTACCCGATCGCCCGCCTTCACCGGCACTATTCCGGTTCTTGCCTGCATACTTTTGCCTTCAAAAACCACCG
>CAZMTU010000100.1:0-9000 GCA_964569225.1 uncultured Lachnospiraceae bacterium
AATCCTATTTGCACTTATAAATTCATGCATATTTTTAAATTAGAGCAGCTAAACTTCGAATCGTTGGAGCTTGCCCGACTGCTGTCAGGCAAGCGTACCGTCATAGCACTGGGCAATTTTGACGGCGTTCATCTGGCGCACCGTCAGATTTTGGAAAATGCCGTTCAATATGCCCGTCAAACGGAAAGTATCAGCGCTGTTTTTACCTTCCGGCAATCTAAAACTCCCTTCATTACCACCTTTGAAGAACGCATTGAACTGTTCAAGGCGGCAGGCATCGAAATGGTATTTGCCGCCGATTTTGCGGTGTTTCAAAAGCAAGCGCCAAAAGATTTTATCATCCAAACCCTGCAGGAAAGGCTTTTCGCCGCAGGCGTAAGCTGCGGCTTCAATTTTCATTTTGGTTATATGGCGTCGGGCGATACTGCCCTGCTGCAAACGCTCTGTCGCCAAAACAGTATGATCTGCCTGATTACCGATCCGGTGCTGTCAAACGGTATTCCCATTAGTTCGACCGAGATACGCCGGCTGGTTTTGACCGGTGATATGGAGAAAGCCCGGCAAATGCTGGGCAGACCGTACGCTCTCTCCGGAACCGTTCTGCACGGCCGGGCAGTAGGACGTAAAATGAACTGCCCTACCATGAACCTGTCAGTTGAACCTGGACGCCTGCTTCCTCCATTCGGCGTTTATTTTACAAACTGTAAAATAGGGAGCTTCACTTACCCTGCCGTCACTAATATAGGCACCCGACCTACCTTTGGGCTGGAGGAAATCAGCTGTGAATCCTTTCTGCTTTCAGCAAGCGGGAATTTCTACAACCAAAACCTTCAGGTAGAATTGCTGCATTTTCGGCGTCCTGAACAGAAATGGGCAAACACCGACGCGCTGAAGGAAGCCATTCAAGCGGATAGTGCGGCGGCAAATGCCTATTTTCATCTGATTTAATACTGCTTTGGCGATTTTTTACGTTTTTCAGTTCATTCGCCCTATATGTAATTTAATTAGAAAGGAGTTTATTCCATTGGGAAGACGTTTCCGCACATGGATTGTTTCATTGCTTTTGCCGATCCTGCTTACTTCTCTGCCGGTCTTCGCAGAGACAACATACGAATCGGTCTCCTCAGCTGCAGATCTCAGCAATACAGATGCCCTCCTGTTTTACTGTATTGATACCGAAACAGTTCTTCGAAGCAAAAATGAAACTACCTCTGTTTATCCGGCAGCCGCTGTCAAGCTGATGACCGCTTTAGTTGCCTACGAAGCCGCAAGTGATCTGACCCAGACTGTAACGATCACATCTGAAATGCTTACAGGCGTCAGCGGAAACCGATACGGCTATAAAACAGGCGATTCGGTCAGCTATGAAGATTTACTGAAAACCATGCTGCTGCGCAAAAGCAATGATGCAGCGCAAATACTGGCAGTTTCCCTTTTCGGAAGCGCCGATGCCTGCGTAGCTGCCATGAACCAAAAAGCCGAAGAACTGGGCATGACACATACCCGTTTTACCAATCCCTCCGGCACTCATGATCCGTTGATGACGGTTACTGCCACCGACCTCCTGCCGCTGGCGCTGACCTTTTACAGTAATCCTACGCTGCTTAGCTGGTCGGGCTCTGATACTCTTCGATGCGACTCAATGGGCGTAAACGTTTATAATAATAATTATTTCATAAGCCGCTATTATAACGGTACCGGAACCAGTTATTTATACAGCGCAGTCAGCGGTATGATGAACGGTACGACCGATGAGGCGGGAGAGGTACTGATAACCTCTGCCGAAATAAACGGGTATACTTATATCGTCATTTTACTGGGTGGAAAAACTGTAGAAGACAAGCCTACCTGCTATACTACCACCCGAGAATTGTTGGAAAAGGACAGTCAAAATTTTGCCTATACAAAAGTGCTTCGACAGGCGGATGCTGTGTGTGAATTGCCTGTTTCACTTGGACAGGGCGTTGATTATGCTTCGGTATTTGCCGCTGAATCATTGGAATTTTACCTGCCTAAACAGCTTGATCAATCCAAAATCACCACCGAATACAATTTAGATGTTGATACGCTGGAAGCACCTGTAAACGAGGGCATGAAGGTCGGCAGTATCAAAGTCTATTATGATGGCGCCCTGTTGGGTGAAACCGAATTGGTAATCCGAAGCAATATTTCGCGCAGCGGTACCAGTTACCGCTTGGCACAGGCAACCGATTTTCTCAGCAGTTCCGCCTTTATCCGAACGGCATTGATTGTGATTGGATTGGTAATCGTTTACTTTATTCTCAACGCCGTTTACCGTGAACAAATCCGAAAAAAATACAAATCCCAATAATTAAAAAGAAGCTGTCGCCCGCATCGATTGGATGCGGGCGACAGCTTCTTTTTATACCTGGACGAATAAGCAAATCCATACAGCCGCAAGCTGAAAAATCAACAATAACGGAACAGTCACCGTGAATTTCAAATGCTTGGTTTTGTGCCTGAACAGCAGCATGGCGATAAGCGCTCCCGCGCTGCCTCCTAACAAAGCGATACAAATGAGATGAGCCTCCGGAATCCGCCAACGGCGCTTTTTTGCCGCACGCTTATCAATGGCATACATGCCGAAAGCAAGCAGATTAACCAACAGCGCATACCCCACAAAAAACAGAGCATATAAGCGCATAAATCCGCCCGCAGCCTCAAAAAAAAGCAGTATGTTTTTCATGCGGTTATCTTGCAACAAAGCCCAAACGTTTATACACCTTCCGCAAGGTAGCGTAAGCTCGCTTACCCGCATCCTCAGCGCCTTTTTTCATAATCGATTCCAAATAAGGTTTATCACTCATCAGTTCATCAAACTTTTTTTGTATAGGCGCCAAATGATCGGCAACTGTTTCGCCCACTGCAAGCTTAAAATCTCCGTAACCCTTGCCCTCAAATTCAGTTTCAATCTGCGCATGCGTCTTTCCGGTGAAACAGGCGTAAATATTCATCAGGTTGTTGACGCCGTCCTTGCCTTCGCCGTAGCGCACAATCGTATCGGAATCGGTAACCGCCCGTTTGAATTTACGAATAATATCATCCTTTTTGTCGAGAATCGCCACATATCCATTGGGGTTAGGATCAGATTTGCTCATTTTCTTAGTGGGATCGGAAAGCGATGTGATCTTCGCACCGTCCTTCGGAATGAAGGCATCAGGGATTCGGAAGGTATCGCCGTATACACCGTTGAACCGCTCAGCGATATTGCGGGACAATTCAAGATGCTGCTTTTGGTCTATACCTACCGGCACTAAATCTGTTTGATAAAGTAGAATATCGGCCGCCATAAGGGTAGGATAGGTGAACAGACCGGCATTTACATTGTCGGCATGCTTTGCCGACTTATCCTTGAACTGTGTCATACGTGAAAGTTCACCGAACTGTGTGTAGCAATTCAACACCCACCCGAGTTCCGCATGGCAGGGGTTATGGGACTGAACAAAAAGGGTCGTTTTTTCGGGATCAATCCCCGCCGCAATATAAAGCGCAAGTGTTTCATAGGTACGACGTCTCAATTCAGCAGGCACCTGCCGGACAGTAATGGCATGCATATCCACCACACAGTAAATACAGTCATATTGGTCGGCAAGCCCTACCCAATTTCTGATAGCGCCCAAGTAATTGCCGATGGTCAGCAGTCCGCTGGGCTGAACACCGGAAAAAATAATTTTTTTAGATTCGTTTACCTGATTTTCCATGTTTGTTTTCCTTTCTGTCTGAAAAATAATCTCTAAAACAAAAACCCCCTGACAAAAACTGTCAAGGGCGAATTTCTCCGCGGTGCCACCTTGTTTCGAAGCTTTATTTTCCGTTTCAATTTCAGCTCCGCACTTTCGCTTGTGAACCTCAGATGCCCAGCGAATCCAGAACCGTCTGCCGGTTTCCACCCTCCCGGCTCTCTGGTTGACGGCGCGCCTGTCATCCATCATCTTCTGCGGTTGTTTTCATTTATTGTAACACAGATATGCGAACGCTGTCAAGCATTTTTTTATTTTTTTGTTATCCTAATCAGTATATCTCTTTTCTTCCGGTTTTTGTTTAGACCGCATTCAAAATATATTTACATCCTTTTCGGCATGTTTTTATGGGAAAGCGAGAAAAAAACTTGAAAATCTGAATAAACTGTGTTAAAATATAGAAAAATCCCAAATTGAAAGGGTTTAAAGCCATGGAATATGATTACTACCCGGAAGAATATTATACCGGGCGAAAAAAGAAAAAAGGAAAGCTTGGAAAAAGCATTAAATGGATCGCCATTTTATTAATTATAGCCGTCTATTTACTGCTCATTTTCCGAATTTATATTAAATCAGACACCAAAACCGCCAAGCAATTTGTTTGGACCGCAGACACCGTTGCCGCCTATGAATTGGACGCTTCCGCATTTGCCGCTTTTACACAAAGCAGTTCTTACACCAAATACGATCCGGATACGGAAGAAACCTTTCGCTATTCCTATGACACTTATTCAGGGAGCGATGACAAGCACACTCACGACGGTCAGTTTCATACCAGTCAATTTATTTATGTTCCCGCCTCCTCGGAATTTCAAATCACGCTGCGCTATAACCGAGAAGCAGTGACCGAACTGCTTGCCACCTACGGTCTGACCGAAGCCCCGGCAGGCGAGCTTTTCCTTTTTGCTTTGACCGACGGCATTCAGTATTATACCGACTATACCTTTCTTACTGACAGCCGTTTCACCTATGAATACCGCCGGTTGGTATTTTCCGGTATCAACCTCGAATCAGTGCACCAAATGTGGTTGGAAATCTATTATGTGGGAGATGTACGCAAAAGCAGTTCCTATCAGTCAATGACCGTTTATTTGTCCGATATTCCGATGGAAGCATATTCCCTCAAAAAAGCCTTGCCCGCCAAGCAAAGCGATTCCCTTAAAACACCGCCCTACGTCATCTATGGGGATTGACCGGCGCCTGCTATTTATTATTGAAAGAAAGAGCCGCCTTACAGCGGCACAGGAGAAATTATGCTGCTTACCGAAAAAGAAACCACCATTGCCTATCGCTGCCCCCACTGCGGCGCCAGTATTTTCAGCATGGTAGGAATTTTTTCCCTATCAGGCGACCTAATGAAGCTGAAATGCAGCTGCGGAGAAAGCGAACTGACAATTCAGCGTACCGCAGATCAAAAAATACGGTTATCAGTTCCCTGCATTGCCTGCGTTAAACCTCACATGTATACGTTGGGTCAGAATACCTTCTTTCGCCGGAAGGGGGATGTATTCCGGCTCCCTTGCTCTTATACAGGTCTTGACCTTTGCTTCATAGGCGGAAAAGAGGACGTGGCGGAAGCGATCCAAAAAGCAAACGACGAGCTGCTTGCACTCATGCAGGAAGCGGGACTGGAGGATATGGAGGCGCTTCATGCCGGCGATGAAATGCTCTCTGAACGCGAAACAGATCCGCAGGTAGCAGATATCGTACGCTATACCATTGCTGAGCTGAATGAAGAAGGTAAAATACACTGCAAATGCCAGAACAACGCCATTGCTCATTACAATTTTCATCTTCATGACGGGAAAGTCACCATATTTTGCGAAGAATGTGAAGCATCTCTTACACTTCCCATGACAGGCGTCAGTACGGCGGAAGCATTCATCCTTCGGGACAGTCTGACGCTGCAGTAGCTGCTCATATCGATCGGCCACCTTAAAAGGACCTTCAAAAAATCTTTTGCAAAAGATGAACTCATTTGATCCTTCCACATATGATGGTAAAGGAGAGCGAAAGCCCTCACGATTATCAAATAAAAGGGAGAATAAAAATATGGGTTGCTTCTGCAATATTTTTGAAAATTCAACTATTTGGCTGATTATCATCGCTTTGATTCTGCTTTTCTTCTTCTGCGGTAACGATAGCTGCGGATGCGGGTGCAACAATGGCTACAACACCCTCAGCAATGGCGGCTGCGGATGCGGCAGCTACAACAACAACAGCGGCTGTGGCTGCGGCTGCAACTAATTTGACCGGTCAGATTGCCTCCGGATCATAAATTAAAGGTAGGAGAGAACCAATCGGTTCTCTCCTTTTTTATTCGTATTTAGTAAATGATACTCTTTGTGTTGCACCTGCCGCCAAATGCAGGCGTTTAAAACCGCACAGCGCATGAGGCGCATTCGATTCAAAACAAAGCAGCGTATAATCAGCTGAAAAAAAACTGTGATTAGTCACCGCCGCTTCGGTTTCGCTGATCCATTCTTCCCGAATATCAGCATAGGTAAGTCCATATCCAAAGGGATAGAGCACTTCTCCTTCGAAGAACCGATAGGTTCTGCCTGCCATGTCATAGGATTCAAAAGGCGGCAGAGCATCTATATTGCGATAGAAGGTCACGGGCAGTCTGCCGGAAGGCGATGTTTTGCCGAATAAAATGTCTGCCAGTGCTTCTCCCCCCTCCGCACCGGGATAAAAGCACTGAAGCAGTGCGTTGGCGCGCTTTGCCGCATCGGAAAGATTGACGGCGCTTCCTGACACATTGACAAAAATCATCGGCTTATCCAACAAAGAAAGCGCTTCAAAAAGCTGCTTTTGCGCATCGGGCAGCTCCAGATTCTTCCGATCACCGCTGGCATCACCGTTATAGGCATCCCCTTCTTCCCCTTCCATAGAGGGATTTAATCCCATGATCATCAGAATTAAATCGCTTGCTTTTGCGGCTGCCACTGCCTCCGCGATCGGATGCTCTGCGGTCAGCTGAAACGGCTCACAGCCTTTGGCTGACCGCACTTTTCCCTTGCAAACCGATAAAATTCCCTCCAGAAAGGTAGTTTTTCGGGTAGGCGTACCGTTGTAATTCCCCAACAGCACCGAAATATCATCTGCATTGGGACCGATCACAGCAATATTCAGATTTTCTGACAAAGGCAAAATGCCGTCATTTTTCAGCAGCACAATCCCCTCCTCCGCCATTTTCAGACTGAGCGCCCGATGGGCAGGTGATTCCACACAGTCATAGGTGATCTGATCATAGGGGCAGTCATCGTCAAACATCCCCAGCCGCATTCGGGCATAAAAGAGCCTTTCTACAGAGCGGGTAACCGCCTCTTCAGTGAGCAACCCCTTTTCCAGTGCTTCCTCCAACGCACCGTAAGCGCCGCCGCAGTTCAGATCGCAGCCGCTCTTTACAGCCAGCGCGGCGCTTTCCGGCTTGGTTTCAACATAGTGATGGTGCGCATAGATGTCGGTAATTGCGCCGCAGTCGGAAACTACATAGCCATCAAATCCGAATTGCCCTCTGAGAATCTCCTCAAGCAACCTCGGAGAAGCGCAGCAAGGTTCTCCGTTCAGCCGGTTATAGGCGCCCATCACCGCGGCAGGGTGCGCGTGGGTAATGCAGTAACGAAAAGCCCACAGATAGCTTCCGTACAGATCAGCATCATTGACCTTGGCATCAAAGGAATGACGAAGCGCTTCCGGACCGCTGTGTACTGCTAAATGCTTGAGGGTAGCGTCGGTTTTACGGTAAACCGGATGATCTCCCTGCATACCTTTTACAAACGCCGCACCCATCCGACCGGTAAGGTAAGGATCTTCCCCATAGGTTTCATGTCCCCGTCCCCAACGCGGATCCCGAAAAAGATTAATATTAGGCGACCAAAAGGTCAGTCCCTGATAAATATCAGTTTTGCCCTGTTGTTTATACTCGTTGTATTTGGCGCGCGCTTCATCCGAGATGGCGTCTGCCACCTGATGCAGCAACCGGTCATCAAAAGACGCCGCCATTGCGATCGCCTGCGGGAAAACCGTTGCCTGCCCCGCTCTGGCAACGCCATGAAGTCCCTCGTTCCACCAGTTATAGGCTGGGATTCCCAATCGTTCGATAGCCGGCGCGTTATAAAGCATCTGCGCTACCTTTTCACTGCGGGTCATAGCTGAAACCAACGCGCTTGCTCGCTCCGCAAACTTATGATTCTGCATGTCGTTCCTCCTGTTTCAAATGAGATTTGTAATTATTTATGTTATATACATCCAAAAAAAATGACGAAAAAATTATTTTTTTAATTTATTGACCCGTCCTTTGCCGTGGCGATCAAAACAATCGCCGCAGTCACAATCGCATCCGTCACAGCATTCTCCCTGCGAAAGCAGCACCAAAACCGCCAACGTAACCAGAAGATAGAAGCCGTAACTGCCCACAGCCAACCAAAGCCATCGGTTTTCCGGCTCCTGAGCAGACAGATAACTAACAATCAGCGCAAATAGAAAAACGAGCGAAAGGAAGAAAAGATAGGCATAAAACGCGCGCTCAAATTGAATAAAGTAAAGAAGGGTTATTCCCGGAACACCGATTCCCAAAAGAACCATCAGGATCTTAACAATCAACGCTCCGCGTCCGGCAGACAGCAGCGAGCTGACCGCTCCGCACAGAAGCAAAAAAAGGACCGTCCCTATTAACCCATCGTTCATCGAAAGCGGCGTACCTTTCGAGGCAAAATAGGCGCCGGCAGAGCAGCCTGTAGAGAGGCCGTTCACTCCTACTGCCCATGCTAAAAGCAATCGGTACGGTCGTTCACTGTCCAAACGTTTGGAACCGGTGACTGTCAATGGAATCGTGACAGCCGTCAGCAAAAAGCCGGCAATCATCCCCACGAACCCGATTTTGGCGGGCAGAAGAGCAGTCATTCCAAGCGTTCCTGTCAGCATAAGCAGCGCAAAACAGAGATAGCCTGTAAATGCCACCGCAGCTCCCGTCCGACGCGATTTCTTATCGACTTCCATATAGCACGCTCCCTAAACCTTTCACTTTAATTATATAAAGAAAGTCCCTTGCTCTGCAAGGGGCTTTCCCGTTTATTTACAAATTGCTTACAATTAGTTATTACAGGTTACATTACTTTATTTTTATGCAGCATTTTAAGCCAAATTCCATACATGTATAGTTTGCTCTGTTTTTTCAAATGTAGTTTTGTCAATGATATGAGACTAAAAAAGCAAAAATAAAAGTAACGAGATT
>CAZMTU010000101.1:0-8974 GCA_964569225.1 uncultured Lachnospiraceae bacterium
AACTGACAGTCCTTATCAGACAGCGACCGATCTCCTTTATATCGGTGAGCAGGAGGTCAGGCAGATCAAGATGGTGCTGAAAGACAATTATGGAAGCACTACTCAAGTTGGTCTTAGTCAGGTGTTTTTCCTGCAAAGCGACAGCGGAAAGGGAAGACTGGTGAATGCTGTATCCTCGTTCGAACTGCTTTCCGCGTTTGATTATCCCGAACAGGACTACGATGCTGCTCAAGCTATCTATCAGGCATGCGTTGAGGCGCTGGAAGACGGTGAAACGGATCAGACAGCCGCTGCGCTTTGCGATCAGATGGATGAAGCGCTGAGTCGGCTGGAAAGCGTCCGTTCCGAGAAAAAAATAGATGGGCTTTCATCTTTGACCGCAGAAGTAAATGTCGGTGCTTCATCGCTGCCTGAAACGGTTGAAATTATATTAGACGGTGAAAAGCGATCAGTAAAGGTGATTTGGCAGCCGCTTGCTGAAGGCGCCTTCTCAACGCCTACTTCTATGACTGTTCAAGGCAGAATTGAAGGAACGCCCTGTCCTGTGCTGGTATCGGTGGCGGTTCGCGGACAGTCAAACGATGCGTTGAAATCATTGATTGAAACATATGATAAGTTGGATCTTTCTGGTTACACAGACGAGTCAGCAGCTGCGTTTAAAACCGCGCTTATCGAGGCAAAGGAAGTGCTGAATAATTCGTCGGCCGATCAAAATGCGATAGATCAAGCAAAATACGCTTTGAAACACGCGAAATATGCTTTGATTAATTTGGAATATCAGTCGATTTCTGCAACATTTCCTGATAATCAGAATTCCGGAGGCGAGCAGGCCGGAAGCCATGCTTCGGAGAATTCTGCAAATATCACTTCTAAGGGATTTCATATGCCTGTTGTCGGTTGGATTGGCTGCGGTGTGCTGGGCGCGGCAATTATCGGAGCAGCTGCATATCTGCTAATCCGAAAAAAGAAAAAATAACAGATCAGCGGTCATAGAACTTGCCGTTTGTTGATAAGCATTTTATAAAGGGTTGGCGCATATATATTTATATGCGCCAACCCTTTTGCTGTTTCGAAAGGAGGATGATATAATCGTTTTATTCATTTTTTTTAGCGCTTTTCTAATAAATTTTATAAAATTGATTGACAATCGATCGAAATTCGTATATAATTAGATATAAATTAAATTTGGAGGTACTTATGGATATTGAAAACGTGATACCGACGCCTGATGATTCTTCAAAGAAGTATCAAAAATGGTTCAAGTATGCCGGACTTGCAATCATCGCCTTAATTGTTTTGGCTATTATTATCTCTGTTATTAGCGCGCTGGTTCCGGACAAATTCGCTATTTCGGGCAAAAACAGCATCATTTTGTCAACCAACGACAACGATGAACGGGTATATGTATTTAATGGAAAAAATATGGTGGTTATTGACGATGAAATTACCGCTGACATTAATTCCAGCACAACTAATTACAAGAAAACATATGCTGTTTTTAAAACTGAAGCCGGCGAATTGTATGTTGTCACCAGCAAAAAATCGACTAAAGTAGCGGAGGATGTCAGCACCTATACTCTTTCCGCTTTTGGCGATAAGATTCTCTATATTTCAGACGGCGATCTTTACTACGGCGATATTTCCAAAGCGGCTAAAGCGAAAAAAATTGATTCCGATGTAAGTTCCGTCGCGGCAGTTTCACCTGATGGCAGTGCTTTTTCGTATATTAAAGCGGATGATGATGATACAACTTGCTATCTCTGTACCAATGGTAAGAGCGGCAAAGAGTATGATCAAAAGGATTCGATTATTATTGCGCTGTCCAATAAGGGTAAATATGTCTATTATTACAAGGAATCCGGCTACTATGTAAATGATACTAAATTGGCAAGCGCCGATGAAGCTATCAATAGCATTTATTTTAACCGCGACGGTAGCCAGATAATATATTCTTGCGAAGCGGAAGATGACTCTAAGACCTATATGGTTGTGAATGCAAAGGAAAAAATATCGCTTAGCAAGGGATCGATTGTAGGTATTTTAGCGCCTACCGGCGCATATAGCGGCAAATACTACAATGTTGCTTCTTTTAAAAAGTGCGTAATTAAAATAGAAGATGGCGGTTATTACCTGCTTAAGAACACAAAGGGTGATACTGAAAAGCTGTCTGAACTGAACAATGCTTCAGGAATTACTATGCTGGATGATCAAAAGACTGTTGTTTTTGTGAAGAATGACAAGTTAAGATCTTATAATGTAACGAAGCCGAGCAGCACTGCTAAGGAATATGATTTAGGAATGGATATCAGAAGCTTCGATTGTACTCTTGACGGTAAGTACATCTATGTCCTTGACGATGACAAAACGCTCTACTATGTAAAGAGCACCTCCAAGGCTCAGAAAATCCGTGACGATGTGACAGATTTTGAAGTAGTCAAAGGCGGAAAGGTCTATCTTGTAACTGAGGATGACGAGCTTTATTACGCCAACAAGTCAAACTCTGTCAAGAAAATACTCAGCGATGACGTAGAAGGCGTGTATTATAATTCGCTGGCAAATTTTGCTTATGTGCGTACTTCTGACGCTTATTATTCATTGAGCGGAAAGAAAGCGAAAAAGCTGTTTAATACGGGTAACTAATTATCCATTATGTAATTTAAAAGGGAGATACGTATACGTATCTCCCTTTACAAATGTGGATATTTTTAAATCAAAGGGGTAAGCTATAAGCTATACCGGTTATTCTAAATCTTTGTATTTCCTTAAAAATAAATTTAAAGGTTATTCATAATAACGGCATTGACATTTTTCGCCAGAGGCAGTATAATAAAAAACAATATAATAAGAATGATTGAAGGTAATTGTCAGGAGGATTCAATGACAAAATCTCGGAAAACATTAATTGCAGTCTTAATCAGTATACTGGCAGTTTTATTGATATTGGCTGCCGTGCTGTCCGTGTACGTTGTCAGCTTGTATAATAAGGTAACTTACGACCCGGATGCTAGTTTTGCGCCGAATCTTGTAAATGAATATCTTCGTGAAGCGATAGATGCTCTGAATAACGGCGCGGATATTAATGAAGTGATTCAGAATCCGAATCTTACTGCGGAACAGATTGACGCGCTGAAAAAATATTATGAGGATATTCAAAATACGGTAGCTGGGACAGATTCTCCTAATATAGGGGATATTATCAGTGAAGTGGAAAACGGCAAAACAACGAATCCGATTACTGGTGAAAATGTAATGAATATACTCTTTTTGGGTACAGATGAACGGACGGCAGGTGAGGCAGCCCGGTCTGACTGCATGATGATTGTTTCCATTAACATGGAAAAAAAGCAGGTAACTATTTCTTCTTTAATGCGGGATATGTATCTAAAAATTGAAGGGCTTGATAAATATAATCGGATTAATGCTGCTTTTCAGTTTGGCGGCGTTAGTATGCTGAAGGATACCATTCGCAGCTATATGGGAGTGGAAATTGATATTTATGCACGGGTGAACTTTGATTCTTTTCAGGAAATTATTGATTCAATCGGTGGTGTGGATGTAGAACTAAGCAGCGATTCAAGCGTCCGAGCACTTGAGATTAAGCATTTAGAGCAGTATACGGACTTTTCCACCAGTCAAATTATAGAAGGCACAGAATATTCTTACCACCTTACCGGTGCACAGGCGCTTCGTTACTGTCGAGATCGATATACCGGTGACGGTGATTTTGGACGTACAGAACGCCAAAGAAAAATACTGTCCTCTATAGTGACAAAAGCACAGGGAATGAGTTTTACGGAACTAATGGCTGCTCTGCCTAAAATTCTTCCTTTAGTTACAACGGATTTAACGCTCGGCGACTGTACTAAGCTGCTGACTTCAGTTGCAACATCATATTCTTCCTACAAAATTCAAACATTCCGAATTCCCGCTGACAAGACTTGGAAGTATGCTACTATTAACGGTATGGAAGTGCTTTCGGTGGATTATGTAACTAACCGTGAGCTTTGGAGCGAATTGGTTTACGGTGAAAATTGGAGAGATTTGATTCAAGACTAATAAAAAAGATCACGGACTTATATCCGTGATCTTTTTTTGCAAAAAATGAACCAAGGTTTAATTTTCGTATAAAACCAAACAAATTTTATTTTAATTGTCATAAATATACATTTTTGCTATTGACTTATGCTGAAAAAAGTAGTATAATCATATTAAATAGAATAAAGAAAATACGGTTTGAAAAGTTGTAAGCTGAGTAGATGAAAAAGGAAATCCGGTTCAAATCCGGAACAACCGCCATTACTGTATTTGACGAGAAGCGTACATTGCTATATTGCTGTCCGGTGATCCATTTGATAACATAAAGGGGAAGTGGGCATAGTGGGCAATGTGTTTTTGTGGTATGCACCACTCATCAAAAGTCAGGACACCTGCCGTATTTTCTGGTTTAACACAAGCTTTGGCGACGAAGCGTGCAACCGATTTATCAAGTGCCGTATAGAACGGTCTTGCGGTTTTGCACGCTTCTTTTTTGCTAAAACGGCTTTATCGCAATATGAATCAGTTGCACGCTTCCGGTCTAACGGGAGCATTTTTTATTTGGAGGTGACGGTTTTGAATCAGGATGACGAGAAAAAGATCTGGGCAATCGATCAACTTATACAAAAGCAAAAGGCACTTAGCCGAATGCCGCGTAAGAATGACTTTGACGAACCGACCAGATCAAGAATCAAAGCCTTTTTGGGACCGTGGCCCCGTGCTTTGGAGGCAGCCGGATTAAAGAAAGTGGCAGGACAGCCGGAAGCTTCCGACTGTCGGGTACTTGAAAAGCACGAACGAATAAAAAAACCTGAACAAAATAACTTTTTTGACCCAATCGAGGAGGACAAGACGAATGAAAAACACAGGTAAACGGTTGATCGCGGCGCTGCTCGCCCTTATTACGGTAATATCAATGCTTCCGACGATCGCATTTGCTGCAGAGCTTGATTCGGCTGCCGAGACACTTGCGATCAGTACACTGGCTGATCTGACACGGTTTGCAGCCGATGTCAACGCTGGGACAACTTATGAAGGTAAGCGGATTATTCTAACTGATAATATTGATTTGGGGGGCGAAAACAGTCCGTGGACGCCCATCGGTACATCGTCCAATTCTTTCAAAGGAACATTTGACGGACAAAAGCATATTATTAGCGGGTTGTATATAAATGCTTCCGATGCTTATCAAGGCTTGTTTGGCTCAATAGGCAGCGGCGGTATGGTTGAAAATGTGGTAATACAGGGCAGCATTACTACAACCGGTGGATATGCCGCAGGGATTGCCGGCTCCAATGCCGGAACTATACAAAACTGTGCCAGCGCGGTTGACGTAACTTGTACAGGCAGTTGGGTGTACTATCATGCCGGAATTGCCGGGGAAAATACCGGTTCAATAGTCGGCTGTGTCAATAGCGGAACTGTTACAGCATCTACCGCAAGCGGCGGTATCGTAGGCAGAAATTTCGGCGGAACCGTTCTCGATTGTTACAATAAAGGAGCAGTCAACAGTCCGGCGGGCTCCTATGTAGGTGGAATCGTCGGTCAGAGCCGTCAATCAGGCGCATCTGTTGAAAATTGCTATAACATTGGGGCAATAAAAGGCGGAAATTACGTAGGCGCTGTTGTAGGTCAGCTTCAATCTCCGGCGACTGTTCAGAATAGCTATTATTTGGACCAAAGTGCGGTTTTCGGAATAGGAAGCCCTTCTGATACGGCAGGCGCATTGTCAGTGGAGGAAATGAAAGCCGTTGCCTTTTTAACGGAGCTCGGTTCCTCATATACTGAAGACAAGGATGGTATTAATAACGGTTATCCCGTCCTGTTATGGCAGGAGGTGGTTCCGGATGAAATTATTGCAACCTATGAACAGTTAAAGACCTTTGCGGAGAAGGTAAACAACGGAAACACTTATGAAGGAAAGCTGATTCGGTTGGATGCAAATATTGAACTAGGGGGCAGCGAAAATCCGTGGACCGCCATCGGTACAGCCTCCGCTCCGTTCAAAGGCACTTTTGACGGTAACTATCATTTTATCAGCGGCTTGTACATTTCTTCCGGCTCATCGATCGGCTTCTTTGGTACTGTGACCGGCGGCACAATTAAAAATCTTGTTGTAAAAGGCAGCGTAAAGGGCAGCAGTGATGTTGCAGGTATCGTAGGCAAGCTAACGGACGGAAGTGTACTGAACTGCGGAAATGGTGCGGCAGTATCAGGTGGAAGCAGTATAGGCGGTATAGTAGGTTCTGCCAATGGCGTTTCTACTGTCAGCGGTTGCTGTAATGTTGGGGATATAACCGGCTCTATCGGTTATATTGGCGGTGTTGTTGGCTATACATGGGGAACAATAACGGTTGAGAATTGCTACAATGCGGGGACTGTAACAGGGCCTGCCACCCTTGGCGGAGTAGCAGGCGGTCACAAGGCACAGAGTCCAACTGTTATGAATTGCTACAATGCGGGACAGGTAGTGGATTCCGCGGGGAATAATAATAATATCGGTGCGGTGATAGGCGCCAGCCGGGGAATTAATATAAACTGCTATTATTTAAGCGGTACCGGAACCGACAGTAAAACAGGTATGACCGAAACGGCGGAACTTAAAGCGTCAGAGCTTGGCTCGGCATTTGCGGACGGCGATAATCTACCTGTACTCACTTGGGAAGCATTGGTCAGTACCGATAAAGCGGTTCGACCTGCCTTTGTAGAGCGCACGGATCTTTCGGTTGTATTAGCAGAGTATATTCGTAAGGCTGCGCTGAGTTCAAAAACTCAAGCGGGTCTTGATATGACCGACAGCCTGCTTGGAAGTGACAACTATCTTGCAGGCGCCAGTTCAACGGCAACCGATTGGATGGCGCTGGCAATGGCGCGTTTTGGCTATTATGATACTGACGGCACCTATTGCTATCTCATTGATGACGGCGACGGATATGCGAAATATTTGACTGCCATGCAATCTTATATTGAGCAAACATACAAAGAAAACGGCGGAATCCTCCACAGTGCCAAGGCAACCGAATGGCACAGGGCTGTGGTAACGATTGCCGCGTTAGGCGGAGATCCGCTGAATTTTGGAACCTATAACGGAAATCCCATTAACCTGATTGCGGACGGCAGCTATAGTTGTCCGCTTACGCAAGGACCCGGCAAACAGGGAATCAACGGTTGGATATGGGGATTGATCGCGCTGGATACCGGCAGCTATCCCGTGCCCGATGATGCGGAATATACTCGGGAGGTCTTTATTACCGAAATTCTCAAGATGCAGCTTAGCGATGGTGTAAACGGAAATGATTACGGCGGTTGGGTACTTGGCGGTTATGGAGCTTCCTCTGATGTGGATATTACAGCAATGGCGCTTCAGGCACTGGCACCTTATTATAATGACGATACAGTATATACTTATACCAATCAGAATACTCAGACCATTCTTTCTAAGACTGTCCGTCAATGTGTGGATGAGGCACTTGACCGGCTCGGTTCGATGATGAACAGTCAAGCGGGCTTCTCATCCTGGAATACCAATAATGTGGAAAGCATCGCGCAGGTGTTAGTCGCATTGACCTCGCTGGGAATTGATCCGGCGAAGGACAGCCGGTTCATTACCGCGAGCGGCGAAACACTGTTAGAGGGTCTCCTGCAATTCCGATTGGATAACGGCGGTTTTTGCCATGTACTGAACGGTGGCTGGAATAGCATGGCAACCGATCAGGCTACTTATGCGCTGGTTTCTTATTGGCGGTTTGAAAATGATCTTCGCGCGCTCTATGATACTCGCGTGAATCGAAGTTCTGAAGAAGATGCGGCGCTTGAAGCGGCGATACAGGCGATCAACGCCATCCCGGCGCCTTCATCGGACAATTATAAAGTCAAGCTAAAGGAAGCGCTGGAAGCATTTCAGAAGGTTTCCGAAGGGGAGCGGCGATATGTGAATAATTATTCTGTACTTGCCGAAGCGCTCGACCTGATCGGTGGGAAGTCCGAATTGGAAACAGATAAGCCTTTTATTGTTGAAATTGAGATTACTAAAAATCCGGATAAGATCAAATATTATGTGGGTGAGTTCTTTGATCCAAGCGGAATGACAGTGACGGCAGTTTACAGTAATGGAAGCAAAGCGACGCTTGCTGATTATAAGCTGTCAAACAGCGGAGAGCTGACATTGGAAGACAGCACCGTATATATTATTTACAGTATGCTGAAAGCGCCTGTTACCATAACAGTTACAGAAAGGTTGCCTTGGGAAGGGGAAGGAACCAAAGCTGCCCCGTATCTGATTCAAACCGCTGACGATTTGGTTGATTTAAGCGATTATGTACGCGATAAGCTGCTGAATACAGAGGGAATGTACTTCCAGATGACGCAGGATATCAATATGAAGAATATTAAGGTCTGGCGAGGGATTGCAGACGGGGCGTCCTATCAGAATGCCGGTTTCCGCGGTCATTTTGACGGAAACGGCCATTCGATATGGAATCTGAACGCATCCACATACAATTGCAACGGTTTGTTCGGAAAACTTGGAAATGGCTCTGTGATTGAAAATCTGACCATCGCAAGCGGAACTATTTCCGGAACCTATTTGTACTCGATCGGCGGGATTGCGGGGTCTGTGGCGTCTGACGCTGCCGTGACTATCCGAAACTGTCATAATTACATGACGCTCAGCGGGACATGGGGCGTAGGCGGTATTCTCGGTCAGGTAGAAGACGGGGCCGCTGTATTTATTGAAAACTGCAGCAATCATGGAACGATCTATGCGTCCTATACAGGCGGCGGAATCATTGGACAGATAGGACCCAACCGATGGAAGGCTAACGGGGCGAAAGCAACGGTCGTTAATTGCTATAATGCCGGTGAAATTATCGGCAGCGGTTATTGGGGACTTGGCGGAATTGTCGGAAGCTACCGTTTAGGCGGTACTGATGTAACTAAT
>CAZMTU010000102.1:0-8944 GCA_964569225.1 uncultured Lachnospiraceae bacterium
TAGCCCATTTTTTTAAAAATCTACTGTCGCAATTGATGCAGAAACTTCAATTCGTTTTGATCTAAAAAAATTTATCCTGTTCAGGTATTTGAATAATCAACTTTCCAATTCTATAAATGTCATTTATCCTAACTCCTTGCTAATTTGGGATTATCGCTCTCAGCAAAACAAAACTTAAATTTATTTTAAATTATGTCATAATAGAAATTAGAATTCCAGCACATTTTATGAACATTTCATAAATCTAAGATAAAATTCAGTTATTGGCAAAATGCTTTGAAAAAAGGCAAGCCGCTCCAAACCGAAAAATGTCGAATCACTCCGCCAATTTCTTGGATGCTTTAAAAGTAAGCAAAATGGCTTAACAATTTTCAGACTATTCTTTTTCAGAAACTGACTCACATTTTCTGCAACCAAAACCGATTTTCGGACACTATCTGAGCAAAGGAAGGTGAAAAGCAATGAAAGGACCCTACAGCATGACCGATCAGCTTATCGAATCATTTACAAAGGACTACTTTGAGAAGCTCTTCTACTTTTGCCTGAAGCGCACAGGCAATCAAGATGAAGCGGAAGAGTTGACCTCCGAAGTCAGTCTGCGAATCCTCACCGCTCTGAAAAGCGGAACTGTTCCAGCCCATTTTTCCGCTTGGGTGTGGCAAATCGCCCGCAACTGCTACAGTAGATGAGCAGAGCATAAGCATCGGAGAAGTGAAGCGGTATCCGGAACCGATCTCGCTGATTTTGATGACATTGCCGCTGAAGACAGCATAGAGGAAAGCCTGATCTATCATGAGGATCTGAAACTGCTGCGCCGAGAACTATCGTTCATTTCAGCAGATTATCGGAATATTGTGGTAGCCTTTTACATTGAGAACCGCAAGGTATCCGACATTGCAAAATCCCTCCGATTAAGCGAAGGAACGGTAAAATCAAAGCTGTTTCGTTCCCGCAAAATATTGAAAGAAGGTATGAATATGTCAAGAGAATTTGGTTCAAAAAGCTACAAACCGGAACATGTATGTTTTGCTGCCAGCGGCGATCAGCCCAGCGGACTTCCATGGAGCGCAGTTCAAAGAAAAATTCCAAAAAATATCCTGCTGGAAGCCAGTAATAATCCCTCAACCTTAGAAGAACTGTCAATAGAATTGGGCATTGCTCTTCCCTACATGGAAGAAGAAGTAGGCATTTTGAAAGACGCCACTTTGCTGAAGCAGGTCGGAAATAAATATGTAACAAATTTTTTCATTGAAGACAAGGAATGCCGGCATGCCATCTACAAGGCGCTGCGCAGTCATTCAAAGGAACGGAGCAATTTGCTGGACAAAATCATCACCGATTCCCTGCCCTCGGTCCGGGCATTGAACATAGCACACAGCGGTATATCCGACGGTGAGCTCAAGTGGTGGCTGCTGATACACACAGTTGATATGATAAATAACAGTCTGGAAGGCAGCTACAATTATTGGAGTCCGATAAAACGGGAAAACGGAGAAAAATGGGGCTTTATAGGATATGAGCAAACAGAACTGCCCGAGAATCTGATGATGGGACAAAATGGCAGCGGAAACGGCGTCAATATGTTCTTGGCATATAAAATAGGCGATTATGATCTTTGGAACCGCGTAGGTGAAATGAGCGCGTCCCAAACGCTGCTGCTTTCCGATATGCTCCGAAAGGACCGCAAGCCATCTGATCTGAGCTATACAGAAATCAGTGTATGGGAAGAAATAAACGGTCGGTATGCCCATACCGATAGCGAAGGCAATGTCATTCCTGATATTATCGTACTTCAAGGTGATACACTCTACCAGATTGATCGCCTTTTAAAAGCGCATCCACTGTTTGAAAGTACAAAAAACAATTCCAGAACGCTTTCGATGAATTAATTGCAATTTTCAAAGGAAATAGCAATAAAGTACTGCACGATCAGCTTCCCTATTACGCTTCTATGGATATGTGCAATACGCGCATGATGACGATACACGACGAAGTAGACGCCGGACGGCTGACAATTCCCGCCGATCCCAATCACAGCACCATCGCCATGTGGTTGCATCTTCGATAGACAACATTAAAAAACATGACGTCCCTCTGACAGGCACGCCATGTTTTTAGTAAAAATCAAATGGTCTGTAACGTTATTGCATTACCTTTGTAAACTCAAATATCATCAATCCAAGAATGCTTTATTCTTTCATGAATGTTTTGCAGGAGAAAGCGATTTCTGTGCGCGATTGTCGATCAGCTTTCCGGTATAATCAAAGCGGGAGCCGTGGCAGGGGCAGTCCCAGCTTTTTTCATCAGGATTCCATTCCAGCTGACAGCCGAGATGCGGACATTTCGGTTGCACCGCATAGATTCTCCCGCTTTCATCCTTGTACACACCGGCTTTATGACCGTTGTAACGAACAATGCCGCCATGTCCCACCGGAATAGCATCCGTTGAATCCTTAGGTATATTAAAGACGCTTTTCAGCAATCCTTTAGCTGACTGACCGCCCTCCTTTGCGATGCCTGCTAAATCACCGATGGCAAAACGAGAAGGTACAAACAGCGCGGCATAAGGCGCCAAGGCAGACTCGCATCCGTTTTTTGCGTAGGTGTTCCCGACGCTTACACGGACTTTTCCGTTCTCGCTGTAGCCAAGAACGATCTGTTCGCTCAGCAGACGCGCGGCAATCATTGATCCAGTCATTCCCCATTTGCGAAAGCCGGTTGCTACATACCAATAAGGCTTAGACGCCGCATAGCGTCCGATATAAGGCAGATCGTCCACAGACATACAGTCCTGTGCTGACCAGTGTGCCACCTCCCGACTGTTCGGAAACCATTCCTTTGCCCGACGGCGAAGCTCGGCATAGCTTTCTCCGCCAGCATGCTTGCCGGTGCGATGCCCTCCCCCGCCCAGCAAAAGACAATTTTTCCATCTGCGAAAGGAGTAACCATCATCCGCGCCGAGATACATCCCCTTAAAAAAATCGTCACTGCCTAAAGCAGCGTCTGCCGACGCTGCCTCCTCAAATTCCGCGTTTTCTAACGCCAGCACATAGGATCGTTCCTGATGCAACCTTGCAAAATAGAACCCCGGAAGGTTCACAAATGGGTAATGCCCGGCAAAAACAATCTGGTTGGCCTTTACCGTTACGTGATCAGTAAAAAGAGTATGCCCGTCCACCCGTTTTACAGGTGTATTTTCATAAATAGTCAGTTCATCTGCCAGCGCTTTTACAAATTTCAGAGGATGAAACTGCGCTTGACCTTCAAATTTTACAGCACCGGCAATTTTAAAAGGCAGCTTACAGGTTTCTGTAAATGAAGCTTGAAATCCCAAAGAGGCAGCAATTTCGGCATTTCTCCGCATGGACGAAGCATGATAAAGAGAATAGTAATAAGCGCTGCATTCCTCAAAGTCACAGTCAATCTGCGCCTGAGTGATCAACGTCCGATAAGCCTCCAGCGCTTCCCGCTGCGCGGCCGCATACAGCGCCACCTTTTCCCTTCCCGACTTGTCGAACAGCTTAGTATATAAGCAATCCTGCTCAGCAGTAAGCTTAGCGGTAGTCTTGCAGGTCTGCCCGCCGGCTATTCGATCAGCTTCCAATATAATAGGATCCATCCCCGCCATTTTTAAATAATAAGCGGTTAGAATTCCCGCCATTCCCGCGCCGATTACCGCGACTTCCGCCGTTCTATTCTTGTTAAGAGATGACCTCCGCTCAATTTCACAGGTTTTAGTCCAAATCGATTCCATGAAACTCCTCCGATTTTTGCTTAGCGTTTCCTATTTTCGCTGCAAGTATGTATCAATCACTTTAATTAAACCGCCAATATAAAATAAATTTTACGCGGAAATAATGCCGATAATTATCAAGATCCTGTGATAAACATTCAGCATATTGGTTAAAAATTTCAATTTTCAAGAAAGAGTCTTTTTGCCGTCCGCTATCCGTTTTTTTGCCTTCAGTAATATCTTCTGCTATTGCATAGGTATCTGTTGATTTGGTCCCGAGCTTCACTTCATTTTAAAAACACATCCTGTAGCTTTTGGATACGCTTTTCCAATTTCCTAAAACAGAGATTTTATTGGAAATGTGACGCCACACGATCTGCAGCAGTTTTTCACGATAGTATCGATTGTTAGAATATGCTTTTTATGTGCCCAATAAATAGTTGTTTTTTATTCAATGTGTTTTTCAAAAAAACTTGACAAAACAGAATTTGTGTGCTATACTACATGCGTATTGGGATGTGGTGTAGCGGCAGCACACGAGACTTTGACTCTTGTAGTACAGGTTCAACCCCTGTCATCCCAGCCACAAAAGGGTAAAAATGTCCCTGCAAAATCTCCGATATAATCGGAGGTTTTGCTTTTTCAGAGCCAAAATTTTCAAAACTATCTGACAAATGCCAATTGGGTCCCAAAACTTCTGTCAGCACTTGATCTAACACAACTAAAAACAGCGTCAAAAAGGCATATGGAAAACATGAATTCCATATGCCTTTTTGGCTGCTCAAATTTACAAAACAGCAATTGTGTATGCAATTTTATATTCCTTAATAATCCTATTTTAGGAAGCCTTTCCGTTTCACCGGAATATCAGCCGTATGTCAGCTATCAGCAATTTGATTACAAGCAGACCTTATCGGAAAGCTGACATTTCAGGATCGTTTTCATACCGCAGTTCAATTAGATATACCAGTATGTGAAGCATTCATATTAGAAGAATTTGTTCTATAGTAAATACGATTTAAGTCCAATGAGCCGCCAATATTCGCGCTTTGAAAAGTTACCTTGCCACCTCTATACACGAACTGCATAACAGTACGGTTTAGAACGTTATTCTCTACCTCTTCTGAAGCAAATTCGTATAATTGACCGTTGCCGGTTACGCGTATATCTCGGACTTTAATAATTTTAAAACCGCTGCTGGTGACGCTGTTTTCGAACTGTCTTTTTTACAGACAAGCTTTCCTTCAATCTGTTTCTGAAGAAAACCCTTTTATTTCGCCATACCGTTGATATTCACGTCTGCGATTCTTGCAATGCCTGATTCTCCCGGATCCGTAACCGTAATCCGCAAATATCTTCCTTCAGCCGGATCAAAAGGAAGATTCACCCAAGCTGCCGTATTATTCGAGAGCTCGGCAACAGTCATCCAGTTTGCTCCATCGGTACTAAGTTCAGCCCGGAACGCCTTTACGTTATCTGAAGCGCTATACCGCTCGCCCTCGCTTTCGGCAAAGAATACCGATAGCTCGCTGACCTCGTAGGTACTGCCAAAATCTAAAAGCAAATACTGTTCACCGGCTTCAGCCGCTTCCCATACCGTCTCAGGTGTACCGTCGGCAATCAACGCAGCCTTGTCGGCAGCGGAACTGGCGCTTATCGATAAATCAGAGCGCAGCGTTAAATCGTAAGGCAGACCGTTCGCCTGATTGTACAGGTTAAAATAGTGATCCGCGCGAACAAATTCCACCACGTCCTCCCCATAAATCGCCTCATATTTGTCAGAGAGATACTGCTCAAAATCAATAACCTCCTTAACATCATGGAACGCCCAAACTGACACCTGCACGGAGATGAAAACCGGAGCAGTTCCGTCATATTGCAGATATTTTACTGCTTTATCCACCTCTCCAAGTTCAGTAAGCTTAGTGGTTCCTTCCGCGTTCTTTGCAAAATATGCCGGTGTCATTTGCTGAATCAGCATATCGTTGGTCACACCGGTATATTCAATGTCCAAATCGCCATTCGTAAAATGCTGAACGGTTAAACCGTAGAGATAACTGCCCTGTGCGGTATAGATTTCCCGCTGTTTCGCGCTGAGATTGTCCCAAATCGTAACAGTCCGAAGCCCTGTAGCGGCCAGATAGCGATTAGTCATATTGACATAAGCGCTGAAATAATCGGAATTGGTAAAATTATTGCCGATATTGGGTCCAAAGGTGTTTATCGGAACGGTGTAGCCCAATCCTGAAGGGCCGCAGACAAAGCATTCCTTTTCGGTTGCTGACTCATAGTAATAATTCATCATGCCGGGCGCTATCTCCAAGAGTGCAGGGCTGATAGTCCAGTTTATAGGGATCTGCCCTCTGTATTTAGTGTTTTTGTCCCAATATTCCTTCATAGCGTTCATATTGTACTGAATATTATCACCGTCACTGAAATAGAAGGCAATGTAGATCTTATTCTCTAATTCAGGCATATCAGGCACTTCATTGATCTTCACATCCATATTTTGACCAAAGAGCGAGGGCGCGCTGAAGTAGTCAGCCGGTACGCAGGAAAGACCGTATTTAGCCGCGGTAGTCATCAGTTCCTTTTCCTGTCCGTTCCAGCCCATTAAAATCGATTCGCCGGGCGTCATATCGTCAAAAAATCTCTTGATAAGCGCCAATTCGCCCCGATCCTCGCTTGCGCAAGACAGATAAATGACTGCCGCGCCTGTTGCAGAAGCTAAATCTCTCATTTGATGGAAGGCGGCATCCTGTATAAATAAAATCCGTTTGGTACAGTCCTCCCAGTAATTTTCATACAAGTGCTTGTAAATGTCCAGACGATTGGTAAACTCCAAATCAGTCAGATCCTCTACCACCGGCAGTTCTATCCCATGCTGCATCCAACGTTTGTAAAGCGTTTCGGTAATCGGAATGGCTTGTTTAATATTCGCCACCGTGGTTGCCAAATTTACATAGTCGGCGCATTTCCTCGACTGAGAAGCGGAGTAAAGAACCACTCCCGATAGCTCAGGGGCATATTTCTCTATAATAGAATACCGTTCCTTTATGGTGGTTGCCTTGTTGGCTTTATATCCGTAAATTTTTGCCCATGTTCCACATTATCAACGTAAAGCGCAAAACGGGTTTCTTTCGCATTGACCAGACCTTGCAGGCAGGTAAGCGTAATTTTCTCTTCGTCAGTCACATCATCGGCCATGATCACATCAAGCTCTCCCGACCCTGCCGGAAAGGTTGGGAAAATTTCCCCCTCCGACCAGCTTAAATTTTTAACGGCGGGTACTTGGGGAGTGGTGGGATAGGCTGCCGACGTATTAGTGACAAAATCGGTAAAAGCGGTATCTGTACCTGCTGCGCTATCGGCCAGTTCACTGTTTTTGCAAGCCGAAAAAACAGGAATCAGAAGAGCGCCTGTAAGTAAGGCGGATGAAATACGAAGAATCGTTTTTTGATCCATTTTTATCCCTTTCTTATCTTTGTATTTAAATAATCAAATACTGTAAAATAAAAGCTATAATTCGATTAATCATATTAAGAAACGTCAATCCGTCAATCACACCGTTACAAAACAAACAGATTTATGCTATAAATCAAAAGTTTTAGACAAATCGCTATTATTTTCTGAGGATTTATAATCTGCTTCACCTTTAGTTTCTTTAAGCTGTTCCCTAATCTTCTGAATTCCTCTATATATTCTGGTCCGAACTGTATTTTCCGATACCGATTGCAGGCTTGCAATATCTTTGATCTTCATTTTTACTGCATAATGCAGAAAAATCGCATCACGATATTTTTCATCTAATTGTTTCAGAAACACCAGTGCGTCATGAGGATTCAGCTTGTTTACCAACATATCCGAAAAATCCTCTACAGCGGGGATCCGCTGTTCTTCGCCGATCAGTTCATCGATATCTCTTGCTAAATATGAAAGCTGTTTTTGCTCCTGCCGACAGATTTTTAACGCCGTATTTCTCGCAACCACTGAAAGATATGCTTTCTTTTTTACTTCACTTTCCTGCGGGATGCTTTCAGTGTGCTTACAAATCCAAATAAAGGCGGTCTGTACCGCATCTTCCGCATCCTGTGAAACTATTCCCTTCGCACTAAGAATGTGGTCTGCAATTTGAAGCATATATGTGCCGTATACTTCATATAATCGGGCGATCTCATCTCTTGCTTCTTCCGGCGCGATCCTTAGAATCAACGCTAACATAGACTTTTAGTATCTCCTGTTATTTTATTTCACTTTACCCCGTTTTGCCGTAATATTTACAAGATCAAAACATATATGTCCATTTTTTAAAGAAGATCAGACGGCATTTCCTTCAATCAATTGTAAGCTTCATCTTTTTTAGGGTCTGCATTATATTTACATTATTGTTCGTTTCCTGCGATTTTTATATTATAGCATTTTTTTGGTCATTTTCAATAGGTTATGCCCACTTATGCGCAATTCTTTTTTATTAGAAAATCATGTAATAATTAATTACATTCGTTTTTTGCAAAAAACTCAAAATACAATTTTTTGCTTAATTTTTTAGAATCAACTTGTAGCCAAAGATTTTGCCCATCTACCTAATGAAAACTTCGGAACCGTCAGCGTTAGATCAAAAAACGCTCCGATCACCTATACCGTATACTTCTTCGCTATTACTTCATTTAAATTATACATTAACAGATCAGAAAAGTCAATCCTTTTTCAGCATTTGACATAACACTCAGTGACCTGTAAAGTAAGCTGCAAATATTTAAATTTATAGAAAAGCAGCTTCATTTCCTTTTCTGGCTTTGCTATACTAATAAATCCGGACGTAATCTGTCCGGATTTATTTTTCGCTGACTTTTTCTATTCGGCGATCCCTAATATATTCTTTTTTTATTTATACTGCATTTCAGCAAGAACCGTGACGACACTTAACTCCTCCGAATGCAGATCCATTGATAATCTCTACAAACACTTGATCATTGGCCCATACTCGAAAAAGTGGACAAGAAGGAGCTATAATAGGAAACAGTCAGAAAGGAAAGAAAAAAGTAAAATACGTATACACCGGAGTTCAAGAAAACAATCGTGAACTTATATCGTTCCGGAAAAAAATACGCCGAAATCCAAAAGGAATACGGCGTCTCTCACAGTGCGCCGGCGAGTTGGATCAAGCTCTATTCGGAAGTTAAAATCGATGATGAAACCATCATCACAGCT
>CAZMTU010000103.1:0-8779 GCA_964569225.1 uncultured Lachnospiraceae bacterium
TCACTAAGATCGACGACGACACCTATCAGGTGCAGGTCGTTTCTTGGTACGACAACGAAAACTCCTACACCAGCCAGATGGTTCGCACCATTAAATATTTTGCTGAACTAAAGTAATTCTGTCTTTCAAAGAGCCGCCTTCGGGCGGCTTTTTTGTTTTAGCTATTGACTGCACAGATTCAGATTCCGGTATCCGCGCATGAATCTCATGTATCTGTTATATACGGCATAATTTTAGATGTTCAACACTTATGACTGGATAAATACTGCAAAACGGTATTTGTATAAAGATGTCCTATGCTCGCATTGACTTTATATTTTTATTTTAGCATATTTTTACAGTTTTTTCAACCTTTTTTTGTAAATATTTTATCTTTTGATGTAAAATCGGACGAAAACCTGTCCTTTTTTGCAATTCAGAGCACCTTCGCTTTTCATGTTGAATATACTGTACTAATACCCCCGGTAAAGGGGTATTAGTATGCCCGGAAAACCGAGCCAAGACATACGAGGTGAATGAAATGACGCAACCCAATACCGGAATCGGTCATCTAATGATTAACGCCCGAACCGCCAACGGCGCGCTGCCAGTCCCAGGTGTCATGATAACGGTCACCAGTACAGGCGAGAATCCCGAAATTCTCGGCGTCCTGACCACTACCGAAAGCGGAAATACCGCTACACTGGATATTGCCACACCGCCGAAATCCGCTTCCCTCTCCCCCGGCTATCAGGGAAATCCTTATGCAACCGTTTTAATTGAAGCGGATAAATCAGGCTTTTACAGCGGACAGTATATCAGCGTACCTGTTTTTCCTGATGTATTGACCGTCCAGCCAGTCAATTTACTGCCCTTGCCTGATTATTTTGACGGCACGCCCAGTGAAGGCACGCAGTTTTTTGAAGAAAGAGAGGCAAACGATCTTTGAATAATATCCCTTTCCCAGTGATTCCTGAAACAGTCACTGTTCATTTGGGTTCCCCTTCTTCCTATGCCGCTAACGTTACCGTTCCATTTCCGGATTACATTAAAAATGTAGCTTCCAGTGAAATTTATCCCACTTGGCCGGAGGCTGCCCTTCGCGCTAACATTTACGCTCAGATATCATTCGCTCTAAATCGCATCTACACCGAATTTTACCGTGCGCAAGGCTATAACTTTGACATCACTAATTCCACCTCTGTGGATCAATCCTTTATAAACGGCAGAGATATTTTTGAAAATGTGTCACAGATCGTGGATGAAATTTTCAATAGCTACATTCGCCGCGCGGGACGGGTAGAACCGCTTTTTGCAGCCTATTGCAACGGAACCACCACCACCTGCCCCGGTCTTTCTCAGTGGGGCAGCGTTGAACTGGCGGACAGCGGACTGAATTCAATTGATATTCTAAAGAATTATTACGGAGATGACATTGAACTGGTGGAAAACGTCCCCATTGAAAACATTCCCGAAAGTCTGCCGGTTGTTCCACTTGCCTATGGCAGCTCAGGCAATGAAGTACGGCAGCTTCAGGTGCGGCTCAATCGCATTGCCACCAATTACCCGGCTATTCCAAAAATTTATCCGCTTGACGGTATTTTCGGAGAAGAAACCCGCAATGCGGTACTGGCATTTCAACGGATTTTCGGACTGGCACAGGACGGCATCGTAGGCAAGGCTACATGGTATAAGGTCCTGTTCTTATATAATGGCATTAAACGGCTTGCTGAACTGACCTCCGAGGGCTTAACCTATGAAGAAGTGGAACGCCAATTCGAAGAAGAATTGGCCCCCGGCTCAACCGGTTTTCCGGTGGCAATTCTGCAATACTTCTTAGCCTTGATCGCTAACTTCAAGCCCTCTATTCCAACAGTAGAAATTAACGCCCGTTATGATGAAGTTACCGAAGAGGCGGTCTCCGCTTTTCAGAGGGACTACGGATTACCGGTTACCGGTGTAGTTGATCTGCCTACATGGGAACTGCTCTATGATGTTTATGTCGGTTTAGTGGACGCTCTGCCCGATTCCTATTTCATTAATACCGCCCGTCCTTTCCCCGGTCTGCCGCTGCGTGCCGGCACTCAAAACGAATCAGTCGGCATTCTTCAAGGCTATCTGAACACCATATCGGAGGTCTTCCCGGAAATTCCGCCAGTCCCCAACAGTAACTATTACGGACCGGATACGATCGCTTCGGTAACGGCATTCCAAGAGTGGTACGGTTTGCCCGCGACTGGCGTAACCAACGCCATTACATGGCAGGCAATCGCTGAAACTTGGGAGGACGTCATCAACGGGTTTCAGCGCAGCGAGGGACAGTATCCCGGAGAGGAGATCGGATAATGGATCTGAGAAATCAAAGACTAAGCATCATTGAAATACAGGAAAATTTGCGGGAATTATATAAAGCCGGCTGGAATATTGCCTTGGTAACACCCGATGGTATTTACGGTTCTATCACCCGCTCAGCAGTCAGAGAATTTCAAAAGCTCACCCATCTGCCCGCCAGCGGCATTGTCAACTATCCCACATGGACGCTTCTCACCGCCAATGCTAATGAAGCCCGAATGGAACGAAAACCGTCTATGACTATTTCCCCCTTTAACCGCCCTCTAAGAGGAGATCATGCAGACCGAAGCGATCAATTTGATCTGATTTTTATTGTTCAGCTAATTCTGAATGAATCGCAAATCTATCAGGGCGTACTGCCTATGACAGGGGTACTGGATGAGGCCACTTGTGAAGCGCTCGCTGATTTTCAGGAAAAAAACGGCATAGACCCCACCGGTCGGCTAAATCGCATCACATGGGATGCCCTTGCCGATACCTATAACAAATATTTACCCCAGACCGGCGAATACTGAATAATTTACCTGCCTGTCTGTCCATACTCCCGTAAAACGAAGGAGTGAACGATATGACCAACCATTTTTCTCCCGCTGCGGCAGGCGCTCTTAACAGCGCGCTGGAATTTGCAGATGAGCTGGGGCATACTTACATTGGTTCCGAGCATTTGCTGTTGGGATTGCTGGCGCAAAAAGGAGCCGCAGCGGCAGAATTCCTGACCAAACGGGGAATTACCTTAGCAGGCAGCCGAAATTTAATCATCAGCCTTTCCGGAACGGGCGGCCGCACTTCGCTTTCGCCTTCAGATATGACCCCCCGCACCAAAGCTATTTTGGAAGCAGCCGCAGCGGAAGCGGGCAAAAATGAAGGCGGCTTCATCGCTACTGAGCATCTCCTCTACGCGCTGGTCTGCGAATGTCAGTCAGTGGGCGCAGGACTTCTCACAGCGCAGGGCGCTTCCCTTTCCGAACTGAAGGCAGAGCTTGCCGCTTACCTAAAATCAGGCAGTGACACCCCTAACAGTATTTATAAAGGAAAGCAATCATCCGCTCGGCAATCCGCGCTTACTAAATACGGTAAAAATCTTACCGCGTTGGCAGAAGAAGGCAAGTTAGATCGGGTAATCGGCAGGGAAAACGAAATCCTTCAAGTCATCTATGTGCTTTCCCGACGCGGCAAAAACAATCCGTGCCTGATCGGAGAACCTGGAGTTGGTAAAACAGCGGTTGTAGAAGGGCTTGCCGCTCGTATTGCAGCCGGCAAGGTCCCCGATTTATTGGAAGGAAAACAGCTTTACAGTCTGGAACTTTCTTCACTAATCGCCGGCGCAAAATACCGCGGAGAATTTGAAGAGCGAATGCGTCAGGTAGTAGACGAAGCATCCGCAGATGAACAGGTGATTCTTTTCATTGATGAAATTCATACATTAATTGGCGCCGGCGGCGCTGAAGGCGCGGTAGACGCTGCTAATATTCTGAAACCGGCGCTTGCCCGGGGACAAATCAGCCTGATTGGCGCTACAACGCTGTCAGAATATCGAAAAATCGAAAAGGATGCGGCTTTAGAACGGCGTTTTCAGCCGGTAACAGTCCGAGAACCCTCTCCTGAAGAAACGATCCATATCCTGCAAGGCGTTCGAGATTCCTACGAGGCGCATCACAAGCTGCGTATCGGAGAAGACGCCATTCATGCGGCCGTAGAACTTTCCGTACGTTATTTCCCGGAACGTCGGCTGCCTGATAAAGCGCTTGATCTATTAGATGAAGCCTGCGCCTGCCTGCGTGTCAAGCGTTCTACACCGCCAGATGACCTAAAAAGGCTGGAGGAGGAAGCCCTTGAACTGAAAGGTGAAAAGGAAGAAGCAATCCGTGGCCAGCATTTTGAGGAAGCCGCTGCTCTTCGGGATCAGGAAGCAGCAGCGCAAAAACGGTGGCAGAATGCTAAAAACGCATGGAAAAAAGGAGTCGGAAACGCATGCCCTGAAGTAAACGCTTCAGATATCAGCAAGGTTGTCACTGCCCGCACCGGCATACCCGTATCGGGCGGCAGAGGCGATCTGTTAAGCTTAGGCGACCGGCTTGCCGCCCAAATCATCGGTCAACCTAAAGCCATCGCCGCACTGACTGCCGCCATTCAACGCTCCGGCGCAGGCATTCGCGATGAAAATCGACCAGCCGGCAGCTTTCTTCTGACCGGACCTACCGGTACCGGTAAAACCGAACTAACCAAAGCTCTTGCGGAAGCGTTATTCGGCAGCCAAAGTGCCCTCATCCGGTTGGACATGTCCGAAATGCGAGAAGCCCAAAGCGTTGCAAAACTCATCGGCTCTCCGCCCGGTTATGTAGGTTACGATGAAGGCGGTCAGCTTACCGAAAAAATTCGTCGTACTCCCTATTCGGTGGTCGTCTTTGATGAGGTGGAAAAAGCGCATCCCGCTGTGCTGAATCTGCTCCTTCAAATAATGGAAGAAGGCTGTCTTACCGATTCCTCGGGCAGGCGGGCGGATTTTCGAAACGCTTATGTTTTTCTGACCTCCAATACTACTTCCTCTGATCGCTTGAAAAGCGCCCCTGCCGGATTTCTTGCACCTACTGATCCCCGAAAGGCGCAGGCTGAAGATACTCTTCGAAAAATCTTTCCGCCGGAACTGCTGGGAAGAATAGATGAAATTATTTTTTTTGAACCGTTAAATGACGATTCACTCAAAGAGATCGCGCTTTTGCAGCTTCGTCAACTTCAGAAACGCCTAAACGATAGGATCACCTTAACCTTTTCAGAAGACCTCCCCGCATTTTTGGTTGCCGGATCGGATGCGGATTCCAAAGGAGCCAGAGCCCTTCGGGGAACGCTTCGGCAAAAGGTAGAGGACCCGCTTGCCGCCTACTTGCTCAGACAACAACCTCCCCGTAATGCCAACATACACCTTTCAACCGATGGCAAAACCGTACAATTTGAACAGCATTAACCCTGCCATAACAAAAAGCAGATCCCGCTCTTTTCATTATCTTTTTCTTTACGCTTCTCCTCTACGCTGCCGTTCAACAAATAGCAGTGTAGAGGAGAATCTTAACAATTTCTAAAAAATTCTTTTTTTTTTTAAAAGCACTTGACAAAACAGCTTCTTTGTGTTATGATAATGAAGCGCTTGTAGGGTTTGCCCCTGTAGCTCAGATGGTAGAGCATTTGACTTTTAATCAAAGGGTCTGGAGTTCGAATCTCCACAGGAGCACCAACGGTCATTTAAATGGGTAATCCATTTAAATGACCGTTTTTGGCTTTTTTATAATTTATCCGTCTTTCTCGGTCTATTAAGAACACATGCACGCCAGAATCGAATCATCCATTTTTATTCATATCCTCTGTTCTAAAGTTACGCAATGTGATTGCTCTGCGCGGACACAGCATCATAGCATAGTGATTCCAGAAGGATCAGGGTCGTGTCTTACCGATGATAATAGAGGTCCTATTTATCAAGCTTCTGTATTTAAAAATCAAAAAACCCTATGCCCAAAATCATCGAACTGTATACACCGTATACTTCGAAATTTTCGTTACACAGAGAAAAAATTTGAATTTCATATTCACAACTATACTAAAGCAAAATACAGCCGAATCATGCAAACGCGGATCCATCAATGTTTTATTTATAAAATTACCTCAGCTCTAATCAAAATCGTTTTTTGTGGATATATTTCGAGAAGTACAAATGCAATAATTAGTAATTATTGCATTTGATTGAAATAGCGGGAAGCAATCTGAAAAGGTTGCTTCTTTGCTTTTCATAAAGTATTTAATTAATTTACGTATAACCTATATATCGGCTTTTACAGTTCTGCCAGACCCCATTCTCACGATCATGGGTTACCTCCCAATTTTGCAGAAAATTGTCTTTGATTTTCTGTCCGCTTTTTTGACTATGGGCCACTACCGGAATTACGGCTCCCTTTTTAAAAATTGCTATCTTAAAATCCCACTTTATGTCACTGTCAGAAAAACACAGTTTTTCAACAGCCTGAGAGCTGCCGCATCGTAAGCGCGGCAGCTCTTTGGGCTGCGCATCAAGCATTATTTGTTCTCCTCCATCTGCCGGCTAATCCACGCCATCAGGAGGGCAAGAATCTTTTCCTGCTGTACAGGGGTCAACGCTCTCCCCATCGGTACCTTGTACCATTTATTTAAACACCCTCGACAACAGCAGGCGCAGGCATGCTGCGCAATAAAGATAGGATGTCCTCGCCACGGCGTCTGCCTACCGTCATGCGGCGGATCGGCAGGCGCTAACCGCTCGGCAATAAAGGCTTGTCCGTGGCTTCGAATCGTATTTATTCCCTTCTCCCGCACATAGCTCTTATCCTGTTCACTTAAGTGAAATTTTGCCCGAAAAGCAGAACTTTGCAGCCGCTCCAAGGCTTCATCAACCGTTTGCATGGTTCAAATCCTTCTTCTCCGGGGTATCCTCCAAGCAACATAAAACGTTCAAGCTCCGCTGTCCTTCGGTACCATATTCGCCTGTGCCAAAAGCGCATACATCTCCGCAATAGCAGTCACGTCAATCAGCTTCTGAGAACGGTTCCGACTATCCCATCCCCGCATCAAATTTACCGGCAGATAACCGCCCTTATAAAAATTCGCCCATGTATAATCCAGCACATTTTGCAGCGCCTCCATGTAAGGCGCGCAGGTTTCCGGCTCATAGACCGACAGGTCCTGATACCCGATATAAAGCGTCAGATGAAACCATAGGGTACTGGACAACGGAATATCATAATAAGTTTCCCCTGGAACCGTCTTTTGATCTTCTGTGGTAAAAGCTTCAAAAGCGGACTTTGCCGAACGAAGTGCATTTTTTAGGTAACGGTTGGTTCCGGTAGCTTCATACAGCGCCACACCTGCCGAAATCATTGAACCGGTATTGTAAGAATATTTATCCTTATTGGGAGGATGGGTCCCAATCGCCTTTCCGCTCCCGTCAAACTCAGTTCCAACATGGTCCCAGTAAAGAAAATCGTCCGTATCCAATAAATACTGATTTACCCAATTATAAATCTGCTTAGCCTTTTCAAGATAGCTTTCGTTCTCCGTATATCGCCACAGCCGTACCAGCTCCTTTACAAAAGGCGCATTGGAGCAGGTATTACGGGTGCTTCCATTCAGGCTCCAATAAAGTCCGCCAATATCCTTATCCCAACCTTCCTCCCAGCAAAAATCGGCCAATTTTTGTGCTTTTTCTAACCATTCGGCTTCACCGGTACTGTCATACACATTGAGAAATTCTCTCACCAGCCAAATTTGATCGTCATAAGTGGTATCCGCAGTAGATGACCACGTTCGCGCGGTTCGACGGGAAGCATACACCGTTCGTTTATACGAATCAGTTCGCTGCAAACCGTAATAATCCAGTCCCTTCAGCAAAGAAGCGCGCATCTCAGTATAGGTCTGATTATCCGGATCCAGCGCCAGCAAACGGTTTAACAGGGAAATAAGCGTCATGTAATCCCAAATCGAAGCGTATTCACCAGTGCTTATTGGGAAGGTTTCCTCCGCGATCTTAGTGTCTGTGTGGTAATAGTCAGCCAATATCTGATCGGTAAGCTGCTTGGCACAGGCAAGGTCCTGACTGCCCAATTCATTGAGCACCCAAATTGTCGATTCATCCGCTTGTTGAGTAGTTTGCGGATCCGTTTCACGCGCCTGCTTTTGACAGGCGGGCAAAAATAACGCACTCAGTAAAAACACCAATGCCAAAAGCAGCGCTGCGGAACGGCGGAAGGCGATCATTCGCATAAATGAAATCCTTTCATAAAATATCAATAGAAACCAATCCTATTAAAATAATGCAATATCCTGTTCAATTCTGAATATGCAGTCATTACAGCCTGTCAAACGTTGATTACCGCCCATCTGACCGGCTCTGTATCAACATGGCAGACCGTTACAATATAAGAAGGGATCTCAAAATAGCTGTCAAAGGTCTGCCCTGCCGCTTCTGTTTGCATAGCGGCACGGCTGCCATAACGCTTCAGGCAGGCTTCATAGCGAGTCCAAAGGAGCGTCTGCTCCCGTTCATCAGATCCATCTGCCTCGCAGTTCAGAAATCGCTTTCTCACGCCCACTGAAACCGGACAAATCGCCTGTACATCCACCCCTACCGGACTGTAAGACAGAGCGCACGCCACCCATTCGCCGGAATGGGAAAGACTGATATGCGGGGGGAATCTGTAACTGGCAGATGACGAATCCCCGGGATCTGTCAGCATGCTTTCGGCGGCTGGCAATACGGAACTCAGAACTGTTTGTTCGCAGGTTGCTTGACTGCCTGAATCAATCTCTCTTACAGCAAGATAGGGCTTCCCCTCAGAGGTTTTCCGAAGAATCCAATGAGCAGCAGAGCGCCCGTACCGAAGGGCTAAGCATTCACACAGAAGCTGCCGGACCGCTGCAGAATGCACCT
>CAZMTU010000104.1:0-8702 GCA_964569225.1 uncultured Lachnospiraceae bacterium
TGCATTGAGTCTAAGGTATTCGGCATCGGACTGGAAAGCTATACCGCCGGATCGGCTGAGTTTTGTCTGAATTATGCCATGAGCCGGGGACTGATGCCTTTGCTCGATAACGGTCATTTTCACCCTACTGAGAATGTAGCGGATAAAATTTCCTCTTTGCTGCTGTTCTTCCCCAAATTAGCTTTGCATGTTACCCGCTCGGTGCGCTGGGACAGCGATCATGTGGTACGTTTGGATGATGAAACCAGAGAAATTGCAAAAGAAATTGCTGCCAGCGGCAGAATGAAGGATATTTCAGTAGCACTGGACTATTTTGACGCCAGCATTAACCGGATTGCCGCGTGGGTGATCGGAATAAGAAATCTGCAAAAAGCGCTGCTGGAGGGGTTGCTGATGCCTCATGCGCGCTGGGCAGAGTATCAGAAAGAGGAACGCTTTACTGAACTGCTTATGGAGCAGGAGGAATTCAAGACTATGCCGATGGGAGCGGTTTGGCGGCAGTTCTGCCGGGAAACAGGTGTTCCGGAGGATCAAAGCTGGTTCAATCAAGTAAGAGACTATGAGGAAAAGGTGCTGGCGGCAAGAAATTTGCGGTGAGTAACATTTATTTTGATAAGGAGCTAAGACTCCGAAAGGACGCAAAAACATGAAAAATTTGAACGCGGATTTTTTCAGAGGGTTTATTGAATTCGCCGATGCCGGATGGCAAAAAGGCTGGCATGAGCGCAACGGCGGTAACTTGAGTTATCGGATTTTACCGGAGGAGATCGCTGAGGTTGATGATCAGATGGATTATTCCGGCGAGGAGCGGGAAATTGGCGTATCAGTTCCGTTGCTGGCAGGGCAATATTATATGGTGACCGGTTCGGGTAAATATATGAGTCGGGTGCTGTCTGACCCGGAAGATAGCTGCTGCATCATTCAGATCGACGGTACCGGCAGTAAATACAAGATCATATGGGGACTGACCGGAGGCGGTCGTCCCACCAGTGAGCTGCCCACACATCTTATGAATCATCAGGTGAAGCAGCAAATGACCGACGGCGCGCATCGGGTGATCTATCACTGTCATCCGGCCAATCTGATTGCGCTGACTTTTTTGCTGCCGCTGACCGATAAAGCATTCAGCAAGGCACTTTGGGAAATGATGACTGAATGTCCTATTATTTTCCCGTCCGGAGTCGGTGTAGTGGAATGGATGGTACCGGGCGGAAGTGAAATTGCCAAAGTAACCGCTCGGAAAATGACATCCTATGACGCGGTAGTCTGGGCGCATCACGGTCTGTTTTGTTCGGGAGCGGATTTTGACAGCACCTTTGGGCTGGCGCATACCATTGAAAAGAGTGCTGAAATTTACATTAAAGTGCACTCGGTGGCGGCTGAAAAGCGGCAGACGATTACAAAATCGGATTTTATAGAGTTGGCGAAGGCATTCGGCGTTACATTGAATGAGAATTTTCTGAACTGAGCGGCTTGCATGATAGAAGCGTTGGTTTTAAAAGCTTACCGTCCATCTGATTGTGCGAAGATGGCGGCGTTCTTTTATGAAACAGTGCATCAAGTATGCAGTGCCGATTATACGCAGGCACAGTTGGATGCTTGGGCAGACGGGCAGATCGACCTTGACCGGTGGGATAGATCCTTTCAGATGCATAACACGGTGGTGGCGTGGAAGACCGGACGGATCGTTGGATTTGGTGACAGTACGGTCGATGCTTATCTGGATCGGCTGTATGTGCACCATGACTATCAGCGGCAGGGAATCGCCGCAGCCATCTGTGAGCGGATGGAATCACTTTCAGAAGTCGGTCAGATGTATGCGTATGCCTCTGTAAACGCCCTGTCCTTTCTTTGAAGCGAGTGGATACCGAACGCTGCGTTCACAGCAAGTAGAACGTCAATAAAATGAAAAGCCAAGCGGACTGTGCAAAATTGCAGCAGTCCGCTTGGCTTTAGACGTTACTTTATGGGGATAGGAGTTGGCGCGCGGCGGCTAATCAGATGTTCTTTTTCAAATCATTCGGCGAAGAATTGATTCAGTTCTTTGCTAATTGCATTGTCTTACAGCGACATTCCTCGATACTGACAAATCAGTTTTCACGGTGAGGCAGCAGTGTTTTGATAGGAAATATCAGATAAGCGTGACAGGAGCTTTAGAGATTCGGTGCTCGGAAGCGTTTCACTCGATTCTCATCGGAAAAACATCTGTCTGCTTATAAACAGCTTTTCGTCCAGCTCATCTTGCGTCAGTTCATGATCTTTTCGAAGCTTGCTTAAAATATCTTGGGGCTCTATAAGAAAAGCTCCCCTTTATTTAGTGATTATTAGCACAGAAGGGTTAAGTGCGCAAGCAGCAGGAAGTTGCAAGATCTAAGGAAAAACACAATCTATGGACTAAATTGATTTAAATAAAATATTACCGCTCTTTCAGGGTGGATAGAGATTTTCTTTTTCAATTGACAAACGTACCTATGGCAAAGACCATCAGCCGATCAGCCGCAAGTATTCCGTGGTTTAACAGCGATTGGAGCATCGGTTACATTCATCTTTACGGTACATGAGAGAAGGATATGTGCCGGATTGCTAATAAAATTTTTACACAGTATTAACATAATGCGTATATGGAACTTTATAATTTTGTGGTATCATTCTAAAAAAGACAAATTTGAGTTAAATATTACGCTAAAAAGCGCGGAAAGGATCATCTATGGAAGCGATCGTTTTGATTCCTGCTTATCAACCGGATGAAAAACTGATTTTGACATTAAAGCGGCTTTCAAAGCTGCCCTTGGATCTTTTGGTTGTAGACGATGGTAGCGGCTCTGACTATGATCGAGTTTTTATTGAAGCGGGAAAATACGCAAGAATAGTCCGCTATTTTCCCAATCGAGGCAAAGGAAGCGCGCTGAAAAAGGGGATCCGGTGTGCGCAGAAATGTTTTCCGAATTGTCGTCGGCTGATTACAGCGGATGCGGATGGACAGCATACGCCGGAGGATATTTACCGTCTTTCGAAGAATTTAGAGCAAAGTCATTTTAAATTTGTAATCGGTTCCAGAGCTTTTGTAGGAAAGGTTCCGCTTCGTTCGCGTCTTGGAAATAGTATCACAAGGCAGGTGTATGCGCTTGCGAGCGGAGTTCGGGTGCGGGATACTCAAACCGGTCTGCGTGGATTTGACGCATCTCTGTTTGACTGGCTGACTCACATTCCAGGCAGCCGTTATGAATATGAAATGAATGTGCTAATGAGTGCCGCGATTGACGGAATTAAGATCGGTGAAATGCCTATTGAAACAGTTTATGAAGATGATAACAGCAGTTCCCACTTTCACCCCGTTAAGGACTCTGTCAAAATATACAGGGAAATTTTTCGTTTTACCTTAAAACGTTTTAGGAATTAATTTAGACATGGTTTTGCGTTAACACAGTGAAAGGATGCTTTTGATTTTGGAATGAAACACACGAAGCTGCTTCCGGTATGGGCGCTGGTCCTGATTGATATTGTTTTAATAGGAGCGGTACTCTGTTCTTTTGCGTATTTTCACCATATTCGTTTTCTATGGGGAATTGTCAAAAACGAATTAGAGGACGGTCCTGTATTTACGAAATCAAACGGTGATTCTGATGCGCTTGATACGCCTATTCTTTCTGAAGGTGATTACGATTATTCCGGTGATTTTGCAGCGACCTTGCCGGAAGTTTTTCTGAGAGTAGGAGAAGAGGTTGTTTCCGATGCTTCCACCTATCAAAGCCGGGATATTTCGATTAAACTGACGCGGGTGGATACGGAGCTTTATTATAATAACAAAATCTATGATGTTCAGTATTTTGTCTATGACATTTACGTGCGCAATATAGAAAATCTGTATACCGTTGCAGTTAGTGACAGAGAGTCGTTGGAGGATCTTCTGGATCGATCCGCTTCGATGAATGATGCGGAAGGTAATGTTTTAACCGAAGAATGTGCCGTTGCAGCGGTAAACGGCGATTATTGGGGAAATGCGAATCACACTCAGCTTGCCATTCGAAACGGAAAATTACTGCGGGAGTCAGATTTTATTAGCAGCGATATCTGTATTTTGTATTTTGACGGGACTATGGAAACCGTTCATCCGGAGGATTTTAATTGGCAGGAAATCGCCGCAAAAAATCCATATCAGATATGGGAGTTCGGTCCTGCTTTGTTAGATGAAAACGGAAAAGCACTTTCCAAGTTTTCTTCTGAAAGCTATGACAACAATATAATTGATTCACGCCATCCTCGCTGCGCGATTGGCTATTATGAGCCGGGGCATTATTGTTTAGTAGTGGTAGACGGGCGTTCTGACGATTCAGATGGCGTCAGAATGTTCCAGCTTGCGAATATTTTTGAAGAATTAGGGTGTAAAGCCGCTTATAATTTTGACGGAGGGGACAGTTGCCAGGCATATTTTAATGGAGAAATGGTTCGAGAAGCCGAAGACAGAGGCAGCAGTCAGCGAAAATTGTTTGATATTGTATGTATCGGGGAGGTGGCAAAATGATAAGTCTATTCAAAAAAATCGGGGCTGCTTTTCTTTCCGCGCTTCCTCATATCAATATAACGCTTTCTGTAGTGATGCTGGTGCTTTTTGTGACCGATCGGTTTAACCGTGCCATGGCATTTATCAATAACGACATCACGAAATGGATGCTCTGCGTTTTTTGCGTAACCTCCTTTATACAGGCAGTGGCTTATGCGGCATCCCGACGCCGAGCGCTTCGGCAGAGTAGCAAAGAAAAATAGTTATCTTATAAATAATTTTATTTTGGAGGGCTTCTTTTAAGAACCCCTCCAAAACAGTTCTGTCTACTGGCATTGAAAATTAAAACAAATGCCTGTTTCGGGGAGAAAAAGGGTGCTGCATTTTATCGCAGCACCCTGAATGGTTTATTAGGTTTTCTTGATTTGCCGTTCAATTTTTGCGATAAATTCTTCCAGCGGATAATCGATCGCCTGAATAGGCAGCTGCAATAACTGATCCTGCGCGGTGAACGTCAGCAGACATGTCTGCTGATCAGCTTCTATTTTCAGCCCTGCAAGTGGGAGCTGATGTTCATCTACTGTTTTACCTTCTTCGGTGAGCGGACAGGTTTCTGTTCGGATGTACAGTGAATTGCGCTTTAAATAGAGCAGCGAAAATTGCACACGATCGGTAATCCGTATACCGCCTTTCAGCATTTTTTCTGCTTTTCCGCTGATATATCCCCATACTAAAAGGGAATCTTCCTCAAAATCCGAGGGATATTTGAGTTTATCAGCAGTATTATCATAAAATTCCTTTCGGGCGGTATCTACCTGATCAATTAAATCTTTAGCCTTGGGGCGCATGGTGACAGCGCCGATGACCATTGCGATTCCGATAAAAATGCCAACTTCAATGTAGATGGCGCTCCAGAAAAACCACCATGTCAGCCCGCAAAGCACTGCAAGCAGGGCGCCGCAGACAGCGAGAACGGTGAGGTTTCTGGAAAACTTTTCGCTGAAAAAACGGATATTGCGCTTGATGTCCATAAAATTACCTTCTTTCTGTTTTGAGATTGATTTACCTTCTTCCTTCCTTATTTTATTTTAGCAGATAAAGAACAGTAAATCAATAACGCGGTTGTTGATTTGAGCTCAAGAAATGGTTGAATCTGCTCCTGCCGAAATGCTTTTTCAATCATACAATAATATAGTGTCATTTTAGGCGGATAGGTTTCTAAAAAAAGAAAAAATTTTTATGATACTGATTTTAAGCGCATTTAATTGAAGAAGGCAGCCGCGCATGCGGCTGCCTTAGCAGACGAAAATAATGTTTTACAAGGTATTTGGAAAAGCATGTTTTTTAAAATGGTATGCGGAGCTGAAACAGTCCCTCAAACGAAATATGGTTAATTTATAATTTGCCGCCTAAACGGGCTTTGAAATCAAAATAATTAAAATGTGCCAGCGGGCGTATTTTCCCATATTGATTCAAATAAATGGAGGGAAGAGGCATTCCGTTAAAGGTGTTGGTTTTGCAGGTCGTATAGATAGCCATATCCCCGAAGATTAGCATATCACCGTCTTTTAAAGGAATGTCAAAGCTATAATCTCCGATCACATCACCTGCAAGGCATGTAGGACCCGCTAAACGAAAGGTGAATGCCCGTTCATTCGGTTCTCCAGCGCCAAACAGCGGGGGACGGTAGGGCATTTCCAATACATCCGGCGCATGGCATGCTGCACTCATGTCAAGGATAGCGATTTGAGTGTCGCCGTTTTGGATCACATCCAGTACGCGCGTGACCAGAAATCCTGCGTTCAGGGCGCAGGCCTCGCCCGGTTCAAGGTATACCTGCGTGCCGAAGCGCTCGTGTATCTTTTGAATACATTGCTTAAGCAGCTCCGTATGATATCCGGGACGTGTAATATGATGTCCTCCACCGAAGTTAATCCATTTTAAATTGCGAAGTATATCTCCGAATTTTTCACTGACCGCTGTCAGGGTAGCGCATAGGTCTGGAGCATCCTGTTCGCAGAGCGTGTGAAAATGAATACCATCCAACAGGGAGATAAGCTCCGGCGTCATTTTTTCATCCCATAATTGGCGGGTTGTACCGAGGCGGCTGCCGGGCGCACAGGGATCATATAAACAGTTTCCCTGCTGTGTAGACAACTCCGGATTTATACGAATTCCTATGCTTTTGCCGGATTTTTTTGCTTGATATCCAAACTTTTCAAGCTGTGAGGGCGAGTTGAATACTATATGATCGACATACTGAAGCAGTTCGTCAAATTCATCCTGGCGGTAAGCCGCAGAGAATACATGGACTTCTTTGCCGGGCATCTCCTCAAAGCCAAGCCGCGCTTCATATAATCCGCTGGCCTCCGTTCCCGCAAGATAGGAGGCAAACAGCGGATACAGCTCATAATTGGAGAAGGCTTTTTGAGCCAACAGGATTTTGCAGCCTGTTTGCTCCTCGACTTCTGAAAGTGTCTGCATATTTTTTAGCAGCTGCTTTTCATCAATAATGTAGCAAGGGGTTTTTAGTCCGCCGAACAGCTCTTCCGGAATATAATCAGAAAGCGATTTGAAGGGCGGACGGGAATCTGTAGGGCGCGCCATTAGTCTACCAGTACCGGATTGCGGTTTTCTTTTCGGGGTAATCCGTATCGGTCAAGCGCGTCAAGGAAGGGATCGGGATCGAACTCTTCTACAGTATACACGCCGGCTTTGTTCCATTTTCCCGTAAGCAGCATGAGCGCTCCGCACATAGCGGGCACTCCGGTAGTATAGCTGATCGCCTGAGAACCGACTTCCCGATAGCATTCCTCGTGATCGCATACATTATAAATGTAATATGATTTATTTTGTCCGTCTTTTTGACCGGTGAAAATGCATCCGATGTTTGTTTTACCCTTTGTACGTGGACCAAGACTTGCAGGATCGGGTAAAAGCGCCTTCAAAAACTGGATCGGGACAATTTCCTGATTGCCAAAGGGGACCGGTGTGGTCGAAAGCATACCTACATTTTCAAGACACTTCATATGAGTGAGATAGCTTTGACCGAAGGTCATAAAGAAGCGTATACGCCGCACGTTCGGAATATTTGCGGCAAGCGATTCAATCTCCTCATGATGAAGCAGGTACATGTCCTTTTGACCGACGCAGTCAAAATTAAATTCTCTTTTAATGCTCATGGCGGGTATCTCTATCCACTTTCCGTTTTCCCAATAGCTTCCGGGGGCGGATACCTCCCGCAGATTGATTTCTGGGTTAAAATTGGTGGCGAACGGATAGCCATGATCGCCTCCGTTGCAGTCAAGAATATCAATTGTTTCGATGGTGTCAAATTCATGCTTCAGCGCATAGGCGCAGTACGCCTGTGTAACACCGGGATCAAAGCCACAGCCCAAAAGAGCGGTAAGTCCCGCTTTTTGAAATTTTTCTCTGTATGCCCATTGCCATGAATAGTCAAAATAAGCGGAGAAACCTTTCTCATTACAACGATTTTCATAAATTTCACGCCACTTAGGATCGTCCGTATCTTCCGGTTCATAATTTGCCGTATCCATGTAATTTACACCGCATTCAAGGCAGGCATCCATAATGCTCAGATCCTGATAGGGAAGGGCGATGTTCATAACAAGGTCCGGCTTATAAGAGCGTATAAGCGTAGCTACCTCATTGGAATGATCTGCGTCTACCTGAGCCGTAGTGATTTTGGTTTGGGTTATGGGCGCAAGCGCTGCCGCAAGGCGGTCGCATTTTTCTTTTGTACGGCTTGCGATACACAGCTCGCTGAAAACTTCACTTGCCTGACAGCATTTTTGAATTGCGACCGAAGCAACGCCGCCGCAGCCTATTACTAAAACTTTACTCATTTTATTTATATATTCCTTTCAAATAAAATAAATCAAGAATCCTTCAATTGGGTATAAAGGGACAGAAGCAGTTCTCTTAGTATTTTGCAGGCGGCAGCGGTGGAAGCGCCGGAGGCGTCCAGCATGGGCGAAAGCTCGTTTAGGTCTGCGCCTACTACGTGGGTTTTACGGCATACAAGCAGCAATGCGTCCAAAAGCGCGATAAAATTAACGCCGCCCGCTTCGGGCGTTCCCGTTCCGGGAAAACAGGATGGATCTAAGCAGTCAAGATCTATAGTGAGATAAACCGGCGATCCGGTATGCGATAGTTTATCAACCGTTTGCTCAAGTCCGTC
>CAZMTU010000105.1:0-8483 GCA_964569225.1 uncultured Lachnospiraceae bacterium
AAGAGTGACACCATTGAATCCTTCTCCATCGAGGATTACATTGGCAGTGAAATCAAGGATCGGATCCGTTCGTTGGATATCAACCGCATGACACCGATGGAAGCCTTTAATCTGCTTTGGGAACTGAAAAAATTATTGGATAAATAAAACCATTCTGGGAGCATTCATGGGAATTATCAATGTACTGGATTTTCAGGTTGCAAACCTGATCGCCGCCGGCGAAGTAGTGGAACGCCCCGCCTCTGCCGTCAAAGAGCTGCTGGAAAATGCCATGGACGCCGGCGCTACTGAAATTACGGTAGAAATCAAACGGGGCGGAATTTCCTTCATTCGCATTTCCGATAACGGATGCGGCATGTCGCGGGAGGATCTGCCGGTCGCTATTCGCCGTCACGCCACCAGCAAAATCCGAACCGAAAAAGATTTGGACGGCATCACTACACTGGGGTTCCGCGGAGAGGCGCTTGCCGCGATCGCGTCGGTATCCCGTTTGAGAATTATGACGAAGCGGAAAGAGGATGCGACAGGTACCCTTCTCACCTGCGAAGGCGGTCAGGTTACTGATCTTACCGAAGCGGGCTGCAAGACCGGCACCACAGTCATTGTGGAGGAATTGTTTGCCAATGTACCGGCACGAAGGAAATTTCTGAAAAAGGATTCTTCCGAAGCCATGGCAGTAACCTCTATTGTAGAGAAAATAGCCCTTTCCCGTCCGGATATTTCTTTCAAACTCATTGTAGAAGGCGCGCTAAAATTTCAAACCAGAGGAGATGGCAAAATCGCGAGCGTTATCTACGCAGTCATAGGCCGTGAATTTGCTTCCAAGCTGCTTGAGGTCAGATCGCTGACAGACGGCGTAGAAGTGCGCGGATATATCGGCACTCCCATGAACGTGCGTTCCAACCGAAACTTTCAGAATTTCTTCATTAATAACCGATATATTAAATCAAAAACCGCCACCGCGGCATTGGAACAGGCATTTGAAAGCTATTTGGAAACGCAGAAGTTCCCCTGCTGTGTGCTGCACATTTACATTCATCCCACTTTTGTGGATGTCAATGTACACCCTACCAAGATGGAAGTTAAATTTTCAAACGAACGGTTGGTGTTTGACGCCATTTACTGTGCAGTACGCAATACATTGGAAGAGGCGACCAGCCGCCCGGAAATTAAATTTGAACCGCATCATATGACCCCTGAGCAGCACAGCATATACAATGCTTTTGTTCCGGTCTACGATCGGATTGCCGATACAGAAGCCAAAGGGCTTACTCAGCAGCAGCTGTTTGATGAGATGCGCAAGCCTGAATCCCAAGCGCCGAATGCTGACGGACCGCAGTCAAACGGTACAGAGTCAAATGGACCGCAGTCAGGAGAGAGAGCAGCCGTCAGCTCCGCTGTATGGTCTGCTAATTCTTCAGGACATGCCTTTCAGGATACTGATCCCTCCTTCCGTTCAATTTTTGACGAGCCTTCTCCGCCTTTAACCGTTCCGGAGGACCGTCCTGCCTATCAAAATGGTGAACAAATTGCCTGCAGCCTCCCCGTAAAACGAAAAACATTCCTTAAAGATGAAGCGATCTTCACCGGTCCCGATTGGTTTGAGCTGCTGCCTCCGGCTCTGCCGGAAAATCAGAGCAATCCTTCTGTCTCCGAATCGCCAACCAGTCAGCCCCCTGCCTCTTCATCTTTATCAAAATCATCTTCAGAAGCACCGTTCAACGAAGCAGCGCCTTCCCTTTTCGAACTACCGGACAACGCGGTATCCGAAACGGCACCTGATTCACCCCAAAATCAATTTCTCTTCTCATTGTCTTCCGATTTTCTTGCTTCCGCGCCGCATGCCGCATCAGCGTCAAACGGTGAATATCGCTTGTTAGGCGTTGCATTCCACACCTATATCTTTGTGGAATGGGGTGAAAAGATCGTCATCATAGACAAGCATGCGGCACATGAACGAATCCTCTTTGAAAAAATGAAAAAAATCATGGAGGAGCAGTCAGGCACCGCGCAAATGCTGATCCTTCCGCTGGAAATCACGCTTGGGAAGGAAGAAGCGGACGCACTCATCGAATATGGCGATGAAATTCGAAGATTAGGCTTCGAATATACCGCAGACAGAGAAAAAGGCAGGCTGATCTGCACACAAATTCCATCCATTCTAACCTCCGACCGCGCAAACGATATGCTGATCGCTATCGCGGGCGCACTGATCGACGGAACAGGCTCGGTAAAATCCGCGCGCAGAACCTTCTTTGAAGAGGCGCTCTATCAGGCGTCTTGTAAAGCGGCAGTTAAAGCCGGACAAATTAATCGGGATGAAGATATGGGCTGGATCGTAGCGCAGCTTTTTGAGAACCCTGATATTCTCTACTGCCCTCACGGACGTCCGGTCGCGCTGATCCTGTCCAAAGGCGAGGTGGAACACCGATTTAAGCGCAGCTAAAGATGCCTTGATTTTATACGACATTTTATGCGGCTTATGCGTATTCTTATTATAGTCACGACTGTTCTTCGTGACAAATTAATTTAAAAAGGAGAAGGTACGACTGTTCTTCGTATCAAAAAAATGTTTACTGTACTTTTGAAAGAAGGAAATGCCCGCAGAGGGCGAATGGAAACGGTTCACGGGCTTATTGAAACGCCGGTATTTATGAATGTAGGAACCGCCGGCGCCATCCGAGGCGGTATTTCCGCAGACGATTTAAAGGAGCTGGGCTGTCAGGTCGAATTATCCAATACCTACCATCTGCACATCCGTCCGGGCGACGATGTGATTTACAAGCTGGGCGGTCTGCATAAATTTATGAACTGGGATCGTCCTATCCTCACCGATTCCGGCGGCTTTCAGGTATTTTCGCTTGCCAAACTGCGCAAAATCAAAGAAGAAGGCGTCTATTTCGCCTCTCACATTGACGGAAAACGAATTTTTATGGGTCCGGAAGAATCCATGCGGATTCAATCGCATCTCGGTTCCACCATTGCTATGGCATTTGACGAATGCATTGAAAATCCTGCCGAATATCCCTATGTAAAGGCGTCTACCGAACGAACCGCCCGCTGGTTAGCCCGATGCAAAGCGGAAATGGCGCGGTTGAATACCCTGCCCGATACGGTGAACCCTCACCAAATGCTATTCGGCATCAATCAGGGCAGTACTTACGAGGATCTGCGAATTTCCCATATGCAGCAAATTGCCGAAATGGATCTGGACGGCTACGCTATCGGCGGCTTGGCAGTAGGAGAATCCGCCGAAGAAATGTACCACATCATTGAGATGGTTGAACCGCACATGCCTGCCAATAAGCCGCGTTATCTCATGGGTGTGGGTACTCCTCAGAACATTTTAGAAGCAGTTTATCGCGGCGTGGATTTCTTCGACTGTGTGATGCCTTCCCGAAATGCCCGTCACGGCAATCTGTTCACATGGGAAGGCAAGCTGACCATTCTGAATGAACGGTTTAAGCTGGACGCCCGTCCCCTTTCAGGTAGTTGTCACTGTCCGGTATGCCGCCGTTATTCTCGCGCGTATATCCGGCATCTGCTGAAAGCAGATGAAATGCTTGGCATGCGGCTTTGCGTAATGCATAATCTCTATTTTTACAATGAGCTTATGCAAAAAATACGGGACGCATTGGACGGCGGTGATTTTACATCATTTTACCGCCGTTATGTAAACCGCTTGGCCGAGCGGGTAGACGATTAAGCGCGGCTGTAAAATTCCCGCAGCAAAGCAATACGGTGAAAAAGTCATGCTTTCACTAATGGAAGCATGACTTTTTTGCGTTTATGACAGCGCTTATGCGGCGCTTCAAGCTATTATCGAAGCAATTCGCTTTTATATTAAATCAATTATATAAATAATTTTATTTTGTTTAAAAATAAGCTTGACAAAAGATAATTCATACAGTATAATTATTCATGAAGATTCATTAAATGTTCATGGAAATTAAAAAAAATTTATATTCAATTTAAAATTATGCCGAATTTATATTCAATTTAATTAAAATCCAGTTTTGGACAAAAATATAACTGCACCGATATTTTACGGTGCCGGGAGTGTATCATTGAAGGCACTGTTACAGAAATATCGGTCAGCGCTGCTTGCTGCGATTGCAATAGGCGGTTTATATTTATTTTTTTTCGTTATCGGCATCACCTGCCCCATAAAATTCCTTACCGGCATTTCCTGCGCCGGATGCGGTATGACCCGGGCTTGGCTGCATTTGATTCGACTGGATATAACTGGAGCCTTTGCCTATCACCCCCTTTTTTGGACTGTTCCAATTATTTTGCTTTGTTTTTTTCTTAAAAAGCGCTTTCCGCGCTCTGCCAAAACCGGCATTTATATCATCGTGTTTTTATTTATAATTGTCTATTTTCTGCGCATGTTTGATCATACCTGTACAGTAGTAGTATTTGAGCCAGCCAACGGCGCGGTTTATCGCATCATACAAAGCCTGCTCAGCAAAATAAGGCTGCATTGATGCTGTAAATAAAAAACCTTTGAAAGGAGTTTTCCATGAAGAGAATTCAAACCGACCGCAACATCGTAATGTATGTCCTGCTAACCATAATTACCTGTGGCATTTATGGTTATTACTTTATTTATAAGCTGGCGCAGGATGTCAATGAGATGTGCAAAGAAGACGGACAGAACACTCCAGGTCTGGGCATGTTTATTTTGCTTTCGTTTGTGACCTGCGGTTTCTATGCTTACTACTGGTATTACCAGTTGGCGAACCGTCTTCAAGCCAATGCGTCGACTTACGGCATCACCATCGCTGAATCGGGAACTACCATTTTGCTTTGGTGTATTGTAGGTCTGCTTGTTTGCGGACTGGGTCCGTATGTTGCTATGCATCTTATCATCAAGAACACAAACGCAATGGCTACTGCTTACAATCAAAAAAACGGACTGTAATTTCCATCCATGAGTACATAAAAGAGACTGCCGCAAATAAAAATTTTGCGGCAGTCTCTTTTTTATATTTTGATCAAATCAAAAATGTCGAACCAATATTTGTTATTTTGATGTTCGTATTCTTCTGATATTCCTATTCATTAGATGTCTTCCAACAGTTTTATACAGAAATTCTTTTATGCAAGCCATTTCCTGACCATGTTCTTTGAGAAGTTCATCAGGCGTATCATACAATCCAAAATCACAGTTAATTCCCTCGCTTTGAATATAAGTGTTATTGCCGTTCCAATCAATAATGAGATTTTGAAAATCTTTGACGGCAACGCCATAACCGCAAAACGCGCCGGTACAAGCAGAATTGATTTTTTGTAATTTCGTCAAATACGAGAGATCAAGAATAAATGCTTCCAGCTCATACCATTGGCCGTTATATAAAACCTCAACCCAACTATGAAACACATTTTCAGGCGCGATTTTATAAACAAGTTCTGTCATCGCTCCCTTCTGTAATCGTTTATCTATGGTAAAACCATGAATTCTGCACGGAATATTCACCGCTCTTAAAAGCGCCATAAACAATGTGCCCTTTGTATTGCACTGTCCGTATCTATCGCTTAATACTCGAGTGGCAGAAATGCGATCGCTGACACTGTAGCCAAATGCGATCTCATCTCTTACAAAATTATAGACTTTTTTAATTTTATTGAAATCGTCAAGCGTATTCCATCCTCGCTGCTTCACCAAATTCTGTATTGAAAACGAATTATAATTCAGCATCTTGGTTTCTTGCAAGTATCTATCCATATTCGCCTCTTACAGATTTGTAAGTTCAGTCATTTTACCGCAGTCTTTAATTCAGTCCGAAAAGATTCATTTGAGAGAGAACACTTTGGATCCCTCCTTCAGAGCTATCGCCTTAAAACAATACCTTTACAGCAATTTTTTCACCGGAGGAAGGATAGGTAAAAAAGGTAGTTTCACTGTCTGGTTCGTAATCAAAAGACAGGTCAGAAACTGTTTGCCCTTCCCTTACGGTTATACGCTTAGGCGGGCGGGCAGTATAAATACGGCATGCCACAGTCATCTCTGAGGGGGAACGGGAAATAAAGGAAAGCGAACGCTGCCCATGCACGATTTTTTCTGCTCTGCCAGCAAGGGCGATCAGTTCACTGCCTTTGCTGCGGTCAATTCGGGATGTATCGTACCACAGTCCCACTGAACCAACCTCCAGCAGCGGGTCTTCCACCACCGGCAGCGCTTCGCTGTACAGATCAATATAGCAGCCTTTTAACGCAGTCGGCTGACTCAGCGGCGTTTCGTCCATAACGGCAGTGATATAGTATGCTCCCCGGCGCAAAATCAATGAAGCGGAAGGGACTTCCTCACTGCCGACATCGTTCAGCAGTTCCCGGAAAGCGTCCCGATAAGCGTCAGAAGCCTTAGCATCGGTAGCAAGCGCGGAAGGATGCTTTCCGATCACTAATACATTGCCGACACCCACCTTATAACAACCGTCAGCGGGCATAGCAGAAAATCCCAGCGCTTCAAACAGGTGATCCGCAGGTGTAGCATAAGCATTTTCACCGCTGTTCCACCATTCACGCACACCGTGAAAGGCATCAGAGCCGTCACCGACATAGACCAGCAAACCGCCCTTCTTCACCCAACCAGTCAACGCGTAATGAATATCAGGCGCCGAAGGCTTCATAAATTCATAGGAAAGCACCATGACCCGATACGCATCGGCATAACCGGCAAAGCGGCGGATATTGTCGAGCTGAATTGGACGGGCGCAAAGCCCTGACTTCAAAAGCGGTAGCGCTAATCCGTAAAAAGGACTGAAGGCATCCCCTTCCGCCTCTCTGACTTCGGGATCGCCCGCCGGATAGTACCGCTGAAACATAGCGGAATCCGCCATGAAAATCCCCACCTCGGCTGTTTTGGAGATCCATTCGCTGTCCGGCTGTGCCTTCATATCCCGCAGGAGGTGCATAACGGTCAGCAAATTAGTTTTATAGGCAGACGGAATGCGCACTCTATCGCCCCGATCAAGCTCGGTATGAGTCGGCAGATTCCCCGGTATCGGAATAGGTAAGTCATGGGCGCCGCCTTCGGCTGGATGACGCCCCCGCATGACCCGCGCGGGCCAAGGCGATACCTCATAATCGGAAATTTCCGGATGGAAAAGAGAAGCGGTCACCGTTTTGTAGTAGTTTTCCCGGTAGTCCTTCCAGCTATGACGGGGATCATCCTCAATAGGATCCGCCAGATACCACATCCGCCGACCGGTCCCCCGTACCAGCTCCTGCATAACGCCGTATTCCAAAAAAGCGGTTTCAAAAGTGCGTTCCTTCTTTTCTCCCCGATAAATATTGCGGGTGCGGGAGGTACCTGTCCAAATCTGAGCGATATAACCGTCAATTGAAGGCAGGTCCACCAGTGCCGACTCAGGCGAAACAATCTTCCACTGAGTATAATTGATCAGCGAGTGCGTAGGAACATAGAAACGAAGCAACCGCCCATATTTCACCATAGCATACTCCTTCAGTTCCGAGCACAGCCTGTCTAAAGTGCGGGTATACAGATACTGCTTTAATTTAGACGCACGATATTGAGCATTCGCGGTTGACTGCGGATCCTGCCATGGCTCCTTATAGTAAATCTGCCATTCCCGTTTGAACGCGTCAGAATAACCGGTTTCCACCCAGAATTCCGGTTCCTCCAAATGAATTGCTTCCACTCCGCAGTCCACAGCAGTTTTCAGTCCGGCTGCCAGATAGTGCGCAAAGGAATTGGAAGGCACCATGTAAGGAATATCGACCCCATGCGCCTTCTCACTGCCGTCTTTGCGGCGCTGCCCTTCGTCATGGTGATCAATCCCGTCAAATTTTCCGTAAAGGTAGTCCTGATATTCTCCCCATGATACGCCGGTCATCAGGTGAACCACATATCCCCGTTTTTTCCATTTGGTGATCCGCTCCTTCAGATTCTTGAAGCCATATACCATTACAAAATCACTTTGAACATCAAAAATCGGATCAAAATCCTCCGATTCCTGTATGCCTGTCCGCTCTTCTCTGCGATCATATTCTTTCATAAGCCATCCACCTTTTTTCCCTTTAAAAGATTCCTTGAAAGAAATCCCTTTTCTCTAAAAAATTTCTGTCAACTATATAAAGTTTAAGCGAGATTTTAAGCTACCGCTTAGCGCCAAGTCAACCGCATCGTCCATTTAAACTCAGTTCCAGCGGAAATGTTCACTGCCCGCGCCCACTTCAAAGTGGTATTTTGCAATTCCCAGATCTATCTTGCTGTAAAAGCCTTTGCCTGCTTTAGCAGTAACGGTATCATTCTCCAACCCAAACGTAAATTTTTGCTGATTCATTGCGGTGGGCGCCAATAGCGCCGCATCAATCCCTCGCCGAAACCAATCCGGAACTGCTCCAGTCACCCGCATAACCGATTCCGCCGGCTTGGATTTATGAGCGATCCCTTCCGTTTTTCCATACCCCACAGCAATCACCAAGCAGAGCTTTTCTCCGTCTTTCACCTGGTAAAT
>CAZMTU010000106.1:0-8100 GCA_964569225.1 uncultured Lachnospiraceae bacterium
CGCCACGATCCTTCCACAAGCAGGCGAGCGATAAACAGACGGACCAAAAGGCGGACTCCCTCAAACAGTTGGCTACCAGTTATGAAACCGGCGCTTCTTGATACTGCGACAAAAAATAAAACCATAGCGGTCAGTTATCTTGACCGCTATGGTTTGGCGGAGAAAGAGAGATTCGAACTCTCGCGCCGGTTTCCCGACCTACACCCTTAGCAGGGGCGCCTCTTCACCAACTTGAGTACTTCTCCATATTTGCTTGATTATTATAGCACATTTACCTATTTTTTTCAACCTTTATTTTTGTTAATTTTTTATGAACAAATTAGGATAAGAAAACTTATCAAAAATCGATATAAAAAATAATAAATTCAATTATTTCCTATTTATTATGCTTTATTTAATCCATAAAAAAGCTTACGGAACCCGTTAAAAGATCCCGTAAGCATAAGTAAGTATCATCTATCAAATTCCTGAATGATCGTATTCAGTCCCAATGACCGGTGCTTCATAAACGCACACGAAGCCATCGCCCTGCACTTGAAAACCGTATGTCCCTTCTCCTTCGTAATAAACCTGATCATTCTGCACGTATTTCAGAACAGACTGAAGCTTAGGTGTATTTTCAGAAGTATGTGCTCCGTAATAGCTGTTAGGCACGACAGCCACCGGTGCCTCGATCCATTTATACAGAGTATTCAAATAGTTAAAGCAATGATGCGCCACTTGCACCATATCTGATTTCCAAGTTGCGGAGGAAGTCAACTTTGTCACTACCGATTCGGTTTCGGTATTAGTATCGCCCAAGAACAATACGCTCTTATCTTCAATATACATTCTTAGAATAGTAGATGTACAGTTATAATCGTTCAAAGGAAACACAGACAGATCAGAAGCATTCACCGCGTCTTCATGCGTATAAAGAATTTCAATTTTTACATCCGCCAAATTAAATACCTGACCAGTATGCAGCTTTAAAAAGGGAACGTCCGGATAATACTTACGTATAATCTGTTTCATCGTAGTCGTATTGCTGTCATATCCGGAAGACCGTACCTGATAGGAAGGGATATTGTACATTACGCGCTGCAGGTCAATCTGGTCATGATGACGGTTAAGCAGCTTGGCACAACCGGTTACATGGTCGCCATGAGCATGGGTAATATACCAAGCGGCAATATGAATAGTGCCGTCATCGGGCGTACCAGTAATCTCATGGAGGAAAGTCCATAGCCCTTCAATCGCCTCATTAGAGCATTGATAAAGATGTCCGCCGTCAATCATAATCAGACTGTTATCAGACAGCTTAATAACATACAGCATACCGCAGTTAATGGTGACTCCAGTATTGTCCCGATTCTGAGGGTCATAGTACAAACCGTACTGATATAAGGTAGTCTTTTCATTGCCGGTAGCTGCATAAGCAAATTCAGTCATTGGAATAGAGCTGTTATCCTCTATCACTCGAATTTCCCCAGTTTTGGCAAAAAAATTCACATGAAAAAGCTTACCCGCCATAGTAAACTCTGAGAAACAATTCTGATCAAGCTGATTATCCAGAATCTGGGTGTAACCGGCATCAAGAAATTTCTGTACATATGCCGCATAATCCGCAGACTTTACACCGGTCACAACCTGCATATAAGAGTCTTCCGAGGTAGTTTTGCGGGTATCGTCCGCAAGTCCCGGCCCTGCATTATAGCTGCCTTCAGCAAGCGTACCGCCATCCACGGAGGGACAGGAAAGCGTCCATCCTTTGCGAATAAAATCGCCTAAATCCTTTAAGTAAACTGTATCCACAGGTATCATCAAATCCTTTCCGTCACTGGGGGTAATATATGTCTGAATAAAATAATCCACTGCAAAGTCCAGTACCGTTTCACTGGTTGCAACAATCACAATTCGGTTCCCAATAACCTGTATCGCATAGGCATTTTCACCTGCAAGGGTTGCTTTTACCGCAGCGGACTCAGATCGGTTGGTATCCCCAATGAGAATCTCACAGGCATCTTCGGGTATCTCGGAAGCATCCTTCACCCAATCACTGATGTAATCAGGCACATTACCGAACTTTTCACGCATACTCTGACGCAGTCTGGTAGCAATTGTTTGTTCGCCCGTAGTGGCACGCTCTGCCCGAACCAACGTATAAGCAGTCTCGCCATCCTTATAAATCGCAAGTTGGGTAGGCGTATTCTGTTCATCAGTCGGATTCTTTTCCGTTTGCCCGCATCCCACCGCAGCAAGCATCAGCAAAGCGGTCAGCCCGATCAAAAACAGATGAAGCCTTTTTTTCATTCAAAAATCACCCCTTCATAAGATTTCCGTTCAAATCAGAGTTTTCCTAATCTAAACGTCTATTTATGTTCATTTTGCATAAAATTATAGCAGGTTACATCTGGTTTGTCAAGGCAACTTTCGGCAAAACCGTTTTTTTTTGATAAACAACCTTTTTTAGCAAGGTTTCCGTTTTATCTTAATCCAATAAACGGATCCCCTTCATATTCCTTTTCAGGCAGCACCTCCAAGGCGTTCACGCCTCGAACCGCTCGATGAACCAACCAAATCAGCGGAATGTGCAAAAAGAGATTAAAAATCATTTCAGTAACCAGATAGCGATCTGGCAAACCATAAGGCAAGCCGCCCAGTCCCAGTGTCAAAACCAAATCCGCCCAAAGAAATACGATCAGCAGCTTCCGGCAAAATGCCATCGAATCTTTCCGAAAAAAAATACATACCGCCAATAAAAATATCACCGGCAAAAACGCAGCAACAAACAGCGGAAGGGACAGAAGCCCGTATACGGTCAGTAAATCGGAAACCGTACAGGACAAGGGCAGACGCAAGCTGTCTGAAGCGATCTGTAAAAAAATCTCTATCAGAGAAAGAATCGTGAAAATCAAAAGCGCGATTCTTCCCCGTCTGATCCGACGGTTCAGCAGTACCCGCCGCTCAGCGAGCTGTTTGTTCACTGTATTTCCACAGGAAAAAGCGCTATACCCCGAACCGCCTCCGGACACCAATCTGCCCAGTGTTTCCCGATCATAATCTTCTGCGTCTTCACTGGTCGTCGTTGGCGCAGGCTGTTTATAAGCCTCCGTTTCACGCGGATTAACCTCCGAAGCTCCAGCAGCCTGTTTGACCGCTGCCTGACCGTCGAAACCACTTTGACCGTTTCCGTCAACATTGCAACTGACCGAATCTGACGAATCAGTCATAGACAAATGCCGGTCAGCCGGAGCTTTCTGACTTCGGACAGAAAGCTCCGGCTGGATATTTGTTTTATGATTTGCTGTATCAAAGGACTCTTTCATATAAACTCCTCATCATCAGACATAATTCTATTCATACAGTGAATCAAATAGACTATGCTATTTTTAATTATATTTTGCGGCTTATATACCCTGCCCCGGTTCATGATCGCGCGCCTGGTTATTGTCAGGCGCATTTACATCGGTCTCACTGACCGCAGGCGATTCCGTGGCCGGCGAATGAGCGACGAATGTGCCAGTGACAGATATATCGGGATATTCCCCGCCCATCTGCCGCGTAGTGAAATCAGTCCACTGATTGCTCTCCTCTGCCGTTTCCGACCGAACAGGCACGACCGACTCAGCAGAGGTCGTATGAACCGATACCATAGGCCGAACCAAAGGCTTCAAATGGCTGCACACCGCATACGCGCCTCGTTTTTTAAACCAAATTGGATGGGTACGCAAAATGAAGAGAAATACCAACGCAACCAGCCCTCCGAAAATAAAGAGAAAACTGCCCAACGCTATAAGGCAGGAATAAATTACAAGCTGAGCGTCCGTAAAGCCTGAAGTATCTACCAACGCAATCACACTGAGAAGGTTGAACCCAAAATGAACCGACATAGGCACCCAGACTGAATCATATGCAAAGTACAGGCAGCATAAAATGACCCCTAACGATCCGGCATACAATCCTTGCACAACATTGCCGTGCGCCAATCCAAACAGTCCGGCAATCACAATAATTGATACGCCCCTGGGCGCAACCCGATCCAAACGTGTCAACGATAACGCGCGGAAAAGCAATTCTTCCACAAGAGGGGCCAATACTACCCCTGCCATAACATAGGAAAGCATACTTCCTATTTCATACCCTGCCATTTGCTCGTCATATTTTTCCATTACTTTCGGAAAGAAAGCATATGCGATCTGCATCAAATAGTTCAAAGCAAAATTTAATCCTACGCCGGCGGCAATCCCCATAGGGATCAGCCATCCCTTAACCTTTCGCATACCCAATGAGCTGAAAATTCCTTTTTTCCGGCAGCCAAACCACAGCAGCAGAATACCGATGATCAATAAATCAGCCAATACCATTATATCGTTTGTACACCGGTCAAACTGTTCGGAAATATATTCATAAAGGTTGTTTACCTCTACACCCTGAAATATCCCAACCAGCATCAGTATAAAGGGAAATACAAACGCAGCGGCAAACTGACATACGATTAAAAGAAGCGGATATCCTACCGCTCCCAGCAGATTGAACGCCACTTGAATTCTGTGACGGGACTGCTTGACCGGTATCGGGGAGCCGCCAGAACCGCTATTCGCAGACAGAGCATCGACTGAAGGATCCGCAGATCCAAATGTACTGCCGTTCATATCCTCAGCGGACTTCTCCAGTGACGATTCTGGGGATATCTGATCAGGACGAAAATCAGGAGTTGGATTCATGAAAATCACCATGCCTTTCGTTGGGATTACACCCATTTTTGTTTAGTTATATAAATATGAATTACCGATTTACTGAAATATGTATTTCCGATGTGACCGATGCTTCAGAAATTGTGCCGACCAATTCTCTTCGCTGAATGCGGATCAGCAGCAATCCGCAAAGAATTCCTGCCAACGACAATGCGGCAATTAAACATTTTACCGGATCGTAAGTAAAAAGCAATAGCGACGGCCGCACAAAGTCAACAATTAATAGTACAGACATACTTCCGGTCAAAAGCGCCAGCACCAGACATAGGAAAAGCCGAAGCATCGACTGGCGTACTCGTCGTCTGAGCAATAGCAGCAATAGGCAAGCGCAAAGCAGCAGTAAGTAGCCTGTAAGCAGACATTTAGTCATAGAATGATTGATAAACGCCATGGCGGTATTAAATCGGTCTGTCACAAAAAAAGTGAGCAGCATTAGTGCAATAATAATACAAAGATGGGGAATCATTCCCAATATTCTTTTTTTCACCCAATCTCCTCCTCTTTTACAGTCCAACTAATCAACCGGTTTCGCCTATACAGATGATGTCGCTGATCGAACGGTTTCCGCTGAATGAAACCAACATATTTCCGTCAAAGTATCCGTATACGCTGGCGCCGCCATCCAAGTTATAAGCCTGTTTACAGCCGGCATCCGATAAGATTTTTGCCATTACATCCAGATTCATTCCATCACCGCCCTCGGTGGAGCCGTCTCCTCTGTTGCCGTGTACTGCCAGCAGAACGTAATGCCCCGGTTCTACATATCCTATGGCTGCTCTAGGATTGAGCCGCCACACAGCGCTTTCAATTCCGGTTTTGGCGCTTCCGTCATCATTTAGCAGTTCGGGGCCGAAGCTCCATGCCTGATACGGCGCTTTTGCGACTATTTTATCCCAATTAAACGCTTTAGGCGTAATTGTTTCCATGCTGCCATCCCAATACAGCACGCAAATATCTGAAGAAATATAATCCTGATAACGGATCACATTGCCGTTTCGGATAATGATTTCCTTGGATTCAGTGCCTGAGTTAAACACATCTCCACTGAGGGCAAAAAGCGCGCCTGTTCCGGACAGCAGATTAGCAAAAGGTTTATTTTTGCCTACGCTGTAGCTGGTAAATAAATTTTCAATATTGCGGACATATACATCTGCCAGATAATACCGCACATGCGTTTTTTCCGGCTTTGATGCGGACTTTTTAGGCAATTGCTCCATGATAGTGTCCACCTCTGTAACCTTGATGTATACATCATGGCTCTGGTAGAAATTCTCTCCCCGATTCACCTCATTTTTACCTTGGGCAAACATTTCGGGAAAGGAAGCTCCAAAATCACCGGAGGTATCCAGCGTAGCGGGCGATTCAGTTACAGGCGGTTTCGCGGTCGTCACCGGAGGAATAGGCGCGGTGATCGGTGAGTCTTCGGTAGATACAGGCGACTGCACCGACTCAATGGTTAATAACGGATCTGAAGTCTGCGCGGATTCCCCACGGGAATCGGTCACAGGATTTGTCCCCGAAGCAATCGTAGGATCGGTTGCCGGTGAGGTCGGACGCTGCGGCTTGGTGATCACCATCATCGGTGCTTCCGTTTCATTTGGCGCTATTCCTATCCCCCAAATTGTACGGACATGATGGAAATAACAGAATACCGAAAGAAAAGCGGCCAGTAAAAGAGCATCTATCAGAATCAGCGCCCATACCGGCGTCAGACGATTGGGATTTTTTTTCATATCTTTATCCCTTCCTACAGAAATGATATTCTACGAATTACGTTTTGTTTGACTTTTTTCCGATTTGCGGCGAAAAATCAACTTTTTCTGAACAAAATAATTCAGCACAAAGAGTGACATTTCACAGATAATATTCGCCAGCAAAAGGTATCTCAGGTGAAGCTTTGCTCTGAGCAAATAAAGCAGCCCTACCTTTCCAAGATAGACCACCGCCGCCAATGAATAATATTGTCCCATCGCCTTCCATGTGCCGCCTTTTGCACGAAACACCAGTTTTTGATTGATCGTAAAGTTCACCTGCGAACTCACCAGCCATGAAATAGTCTTCGCCACTACATCATTCTGATCGGAACGCCACGGTAAAAGCGGCGCAATCATCATCAGCAGCACTGAATCGATAAAAAAGGCAATCAGCGAAGAAAGCATAAACTTCAATGAGGGGGCATAATTCAAAATTCCTAACCCCGCCAAAACAGTGGTTTTCAGACTAAATCCTTTTACCTGCTTTTCAATGGGCGTTCCGGTCAATTGAACAACTGGTAGCTTTTCCGTAACGGCTGCCTGAAGCAGGCTAACCTCATATTCCGCACGCTCACCCTTAACCGATAAAATAAAATCGGCACATTCGGCACTGTATCCTCGGAGAGATGCCCACGGGGCAATCTTTAGACCGGCTGTAAATGCGGTCAGCTTCTTGAACGCCCACCCCAAAATAAGCGGGGAAGATTCTTTGAGGTCATTTACCGCAATCATTGCGCCTGCCTTAAGCGCTTTCTCTACCGCTTCAATATCTGCAAGAGCACATTTGCCGGCTGCCGGCAAAGTGATAACGCCCGCTGCTCCCATTTGACCGAAAGCATACCTGAATGCCGCCCGAAGCTGCCTGCCTCGCCCGCCGATGCAGGCAATTTTTTGAATACCGTCCTCGGTCACGCCCGACACAGAGGATTCATTAACCGAAGCTTCGTCATTATATCCTTCCACCAGCAGGAGCTGCCAGCGCTCTTTCAGTTGGGAGCACAGCGGTTCGGCAGGCAGTTTTCCCACGGCAATTAATACCATCATAGGTTAGATCCTTTGTTAAAATGAATTGGACGCCTGCACAGCTTTTGGCATTTGTAAACCGTCTGCGCCCAGCGGAAGCAGACGGTGTCTGCTGTCGGCGTTTAATTTTATTGTACCTTTATTTTGTGAAAAAACTATGAATACAGGAACCGTATTTGCAAATTTATTTGACATTACTTTTAAAAACTTTCTCTCCCCAAAATAAACGGACGTTTCTTTTTCTAACGATTTTTCAGACCGTCTGCAAATGAATGCGGCAATAATGATTCAATCCTTGAAAAAAGCATTGTCTGCACATTGATTTTTTCAAACAAATATGCTATAATAAACCGAACCGAGTTGTGCTGCCGCGCGGTATGGAGCCGAAAGGTATTACCGTGAGGAAAGTCCGGGCTTCATAGGGCAGGATAACGGATAACGTCCGCCGAGGGTGACCTCCGGGAAAGTGCAACAGAAAAGAACCGCCCCTGCGACGAATCAGCCGCGTTCCAAAGACACGCCAAATTGTTCGTTGGGGTAAGGATGAAAAGGCGAGGTAAGAGCTCACCGGCAGTCTGGTAACAGCC
>CAZMTU010000107.1:0-8064 GCA_964569225.1 uncultured Lachnospiraceae bacterium
GACTCCGGCGCTGATCTGCCCCGACGGAAGGGTATGACAGGAATGAAGCGTCAGAATTTCTACATCTTTTTTGCCGCTCTCACGCAATACCGTCTGAGCGATGGTCTGATCCGAGTATTCCACCGTCAAGATGACCGGCAAATTTTCCAAGCGCAGTTTCTCCGCTAAAATTTCATATTGAATGGCGGTCAGATCCGCCGCGCTGCTACATCCCGGCAGCGCGGCATAATACCGAAGCCCATAGGCTTCACAAAGATAGCGAAAAGGAAACCGGTCCGCTACCAATATGGTTTGACGGCTCGCATTCCGGCAAACGGTCTGAAAATTCGCATCCAATTCAAAAAGCTTTGCTTGATAGCCTTCAAACGAACTGCGATAGAACTGCTCGTTAACCGAATCTACCGCACACAGCGCCTCACAGATGGCGGCAGATATTTTAGCAGCATTTAGAGGCGAAAGCCAAACATGCTCATCATATTCTGCTTCTCCCTGTCCGTCCCCATGTCCGTGATGCGCTTCCCCGTGTGACGCGTCATCCAGCATACCTTCGGTAATTTCTTCCTCCAACACTTCGGTAAGCTCCAGCATATTCAGAATAATCTTACCGCTGTGATCAATAGTGGCTATAAAATCCTCCGCCCAGCGATCCCCGTCACCGCCGGTAAAAATAAAGATGTCGCATTCTTCAATCGCGACCATATCCAGCGCCGTAGGTGAATAGCTGTGACTGTCTGTCACATCCACCAGCAAGGTAACATCTGCCAAATCGCCGCAGATATTTCTGGCAAAATCATACGGCGGAAAAATGGTTGCGACAATCGAAGGGCGTCCTTTGTCTGATGTCGGTCGTGTACAAGCAGCCGAACTGATTACAAAAGCAGCGCATAGAAAAAGAAGCAACCCCATCCGCATCAGTTTGGCTGTTCCTGACTTTTTTTCGCTCATGGCGTTTGCTCCTTTTTTAATCAGATCTTATTCAAGCTCAGACAGCATGTCCACTCTGCGCTGATGCCGTCCGCCGGCAAATTCGGTTGTCAGAAACAGGTCGATCATATCCATTGCCAGTCCGGGACCGATTACCCGTGCGCCAAGGCAGAGAATGTTTGCGTTATTATGTTCTCTGGTCATGCGGGCAGAAAAAGTATTCTCGCATGCCGCCGCCCGGATTCCTTTATGTTTATTGGCAGCAATAGACATCCCCAATCCAGTACCGCAGATAAGAATACCCAAATCCGCCTGTCCATCGGTAATTTCTTTACAAACCGCATCAGCGTACACGGGATAATCTACTGATTCCCTGCTATTACATCCGCAGTCAATAACGGTATAACCCGCTTGGCTAAGGTGCTCCATAACGCATTTTTTTAGATCAAAGCCTCCGTGGTCACAGCCCAACGCAATGATTTTCATTCCAATTAATCTCCTTACCGCATTGCGGCATTCATATTTTAAATTTAAAAGGTTATTTTCAAGGCTATATTACTGTTCCGGCATAAAACACCGACATCAGCCTCCCGCGCCTTCCCTTTCAATTCTTTCCCTTTCTGCCTGGCTGGGACGCAAATATGTGGGAAGCAGGATTTCATCGGTAACGGTCATCCCTTCCTGGTATCGCATCAGTGCCAGCCGCGCGACACTGACCGCAGTCTGACGCTGCGCAATCGGCGCAGGCGTCAGTAATGGCAATGTCCCGTCATTTGTATCCAGCAAAACCGGTATGCCTTCTCCGTTTATATAAATCAAATCGCCTTTTTCGGCATAACATTCCAATTCCTGAAGCAATTTTTCCGCAGGAATCAGCCGATCAGGGGTAAGCCGTGTAACAGTCTTTCCATCCGAAAGAAAAAGTGCATTATATAGCTGCGATCGTCTGGCATCCATGACAGGGCAAAGAATGCCTACCATGCCCTCCATGTTATAAGCTAAAGCTTCCAATGAGGAAACCCCTGCGCAAGGCTTATTACTGCCGAACGCCAACCCCTTAAGCAGCGATACGCCGATCCGGACACCGGTAAAGGAGCCCGGCCCAGTTGGAACAGCAAACAGATCAATATCCTGTACGCTAAGTCCGCAAAAAGAGAGCAGCCGTTCAGCCATCGGAAGAAGGGTTTCGCTGTGGGTATGCCCGTTCTCCAGTGTAAGCGAAGCAAGCACTCTGGTATCTTCGCAGATAGCTGCCGAAGATACCAGCGCGCTTGACTCAAGTGCCAATATTTTCATGAGTTTTGATCTTCTTTCCTTTCCGCAAACCGCCCGTATCAGCGCTTCGTCACCCATTCTACCGTAACAGTTCGAAGATTTTCGTCTTCCCCCGTCACTTTGTCGATGCAAACCCGATAATAGACATCCGGCAATGCATAAGGAATATGCTCACTCCATTCTACAACCGATAGACAGTCTGTATAGTCGTAAAAACCACAGGCGTAAAGATCGTCCTCACTTGTGATTCTGTAGACATCAAAATGACAAATTGTAAACTGTTTTCCTTCATATTCGTTGCAGATGGCATATGTGGGACTGCATACCTGCGCTTCCGGGGCGAGAATAGACGCAATCCCCCTCACAAAAGCGGTCTTTCCCACGCCAAGATCGCCGTACAGCGCAACAAAATCGCCTTTTTGAAGCACAGAAGCAAGAATAGCGCCTGCAGATTCGGTTTCCTTTTCAGAATGAGTAAGAATTTTTGTCAGCAGTCTAATGGTTTCTTTTTTCATATTACGAAAGTCCTGAAATAATTCCGTTGTCATCCACGTCAATGCCGAGAGCGGCGGGTTTTTTGGGTAATCCGGGCATTGTAAGGATGGATCCGGTATAAACCACTACAAATCCGGCGCCAGCTGACAGCTTTACATCACGAACAGTCAAGGTAAATCCGCTGGGTCGTCCCAACAGCGCTGCATTATCAGAAAGGGAGTACTGCGTTTTGGCAACACAAATGGGCAATTGACTGTACACGGGATCCAATTGCTCAATTTCCCGAATAGATTTCAGCGCCGCATCCTCATACCGTACTTCCGATGCGCCGTAGATTTTGGATGCAAGCGCGCCGATTTTCATCTGAATAGTCCAATCATCCGGATAGATAAACTTAAATTCGGAAGGAGCTTCGCAAGCAGCTATGACTTTTTTGGCCAGTTCAATACCGCCTTCCCCGCCTTTGGCAAAAACTTCGGAAAGCGCTATTTCGACACCCAGCTTTTCACAAACAGAATAGACAATATCCAACTCTGCTTTAGTATCGCTGCCGAACCGGTTCATAGCAACCACTACCGGCAGACCGAATTGCTTTAGATTCTGCACATGAGCCTCTAAATTGCAGATTCCCTTTTTCAGCGCGTCCAAATTTTCCTCGGCAAGATCTTCCTTCTTCACACCGCCATTGTATTTCAGCGCCCGAACCGTAGCGACCAATACTACACAGGAAGGCTTTAGACCGGCAAAACGGCATTTGATATCCAAAAATTTCTCAGCGCCCAAATCAGCGCCAAAGCCTGCCTCAGTAATGGCGTAATCCCCTAATTTCATTGCCAGCTTAGTTGCTTTTACCGAATTGCAGCCATGCGCAATATTGGCAAATGGACCGCCATGAATCAGAGCGGGCGTATTTTCCAAGGTCTGTACCAAATTAGGCTTCACAGCGTCCTTCAAGAGTGCCGCCATGGCGCCTACACAGCCGATCTCTCTGGCATATACCGGTTTGCCATCGTAGGTGTAGGCTATCAGAATATTGCCCAACCGCTTTTTCAGATCCGAAATATCTTCCGCAAGACATAAAATTGCCATAATTTCGCTGGCCACTGTAATCATAAAATGATCTTCTCTGGGAATACCGTCTGTTTTTTTGCCCATGCCGATCACGATATTTCGCAGTGCACGGTCGTTTGTATCAGTCACCCTGGGAAAGAGAATTCGCCTTTGATCTATTCCAAGCACATTTCCCTGCTGAATATGATTGTCGATCATAGCACAAAGCAAATTATTGGCGGCAGTGATAGCGTGAAAGTCGCCGGTAAAATGCAGATTAATATCCTCCATCGGCACTACTTGAGCATATCCGCCGCCTGCAGCGCCGCCTTTAATGCCAAATACCGGTCCCAAAGAGGGCTCTCTCAAAGCAATTACTGATCGTTTGCCTAATTTTTTCATAGCTTGTCCCAAACCGACAGTGGTAGTGGTCTTCCCCTCTCCCGCAGGTGTTGGGTTAATTGCAGTCACCAAAATCAGCTTTCCATCAGGGCGGCTGCTGTTTCGGCGGATAAACCGATCGCCGATTTTTGCCTTATAGCTGCCATATAACTCCAGCTCATCATCCTGAATTCCCAGCTCCGCCGCAATCTCGCGGATCGGCTTCATATGCGCACTGTGTGCAATCTCAATGTCGGAAGGAAACCCCATGTAAACCTCCAAGGCTGTGTATTTGCGCCGAATACCCGAATCCGGGCGGCCAACTTATGATAGTATAGTATAGCACACAAGCCGTCGATTTGCAAGTTCTTTTTTCTTATTTTGCCAAAATTCTTAAAGCATCGAACAAACTTTTTACAGGGATCAGCTTCATATCGGTTTGAAAATTCGTGTTCAGCAGCTGATCATAACAGCGTTTAGGCAATACAATTGATTCAAATCCGAGACGTTCCGACTCGCGAATGCGCAGCTCATAAGCAGATACTGACCGGCATTCGCCTGAAAGTCCAAGCTCTCCGAAAGCGATCAGACTGTCAGACAACGGAATATCCTTAAAGGATGAAAGCAGCGCCAGCGCGACCGCAAGGTCTGCGGCAGGCTCATCCAGGGTTAAACCGCCGATCACATTCAGATAGGCGTCCTGAGCAGAAAAACGAAGTCCTAACCGCTTTTCCAGCACTGCCAATATCAGGTAAAGCCGATTATAGTCCACCCCATTAGAGGTTCGACGCGGTGCCGCAAAAAAGGTATCGGTCGTCAGCGCCTGAATTTCGGTAATGATGGGCCGGCTGCCCTCCATCACACACACCGCGCAATTTCCGGAAGTATTTTTAGGTCTGCCTGACAAAAGCATTTCAGACGGATTTACTACTTCGGCAAGCCCTTCACCGGTCATTTCAAATACACCGATTTCATTTGTGGAACCGTAACGGTTCTTGGCAGCCCGAATGATCCGGAACAGCTGCTGCCGATCGCCTTCGAAGGAGAGGACCGCGTCTACCATATGTTCCAATACCTTTGGGCCGGCAATTCCACCCTCCTTATTCACATGCCCAACAATCAAAATAGAGATTCCTCGACTCTTTGCAACAGCAATCAGCCGCATAGCGCTTTCCTTGATTTGACTGACGCTGCCTGCGGAAGAAGCAACCGATTCACACGCCATTGTTTGGATAGAGTCTACGATTACTACATCAGGGGACAACCGATCAATTTCGGATAGCACCTGCTCTACTGAATTTTCCGTAAGTATATAAAGCTGCTCGCCTGAAATTTTCAGGCGTTTGGCACGGTATTTCAGCTGTCCGCCCGATTCTTCCCCCGAGCTGTACAGCACTTTCTTTTCCTTGCTCAGAACACCGCAGATCTGCATCAGCAGAGTAGATTTTCCGATACCCGGTTCTCCCGCCAACAGAATTACCGAGCCTTCTACAATACCGCCGCCCAACACCCGATCCAATTCTTCCATGCCTGTTTGGGTTCGAAGATAGCGTGGCAGCTCTAACGCTTGATAGCTGACTGCACGATTATCCGTAGGCTGGTAAGGCATACTGCTTTTCTTGCCCGATTTGCCTAATGCCGGTGCAGAAATTTCCGCAGCCTGCTCTTCCAATGTGTTCCATGTGCCGCAGGAGGGACATTTACCCATCCATTTAGCGCTTTGATACCCGCATTCTGTACAAACATAGAAAGTTTTAGGTGCCTTCATCGTCCTTTTCCTCTTTATTTTTCTAAAAATAAATTTATTTATAAATTTCTACTGGGTTTTCAGTCCGGGAACTTCATCCAATGAGAAAGCAATCACAGCAGCCAGCTTCTTCTGATAGACCGCGTCCTGCAGCAATCCGGTTTCAGTCGGATTGGACAGAAACCCGCACTCTACCAACACAGCGGGAATTGTGATCCGGTCCAAAATAAAAATAGCGGAGGTTGCTTTTTTGCATTCTCTGTGATTGTCAGGCGCTAACCACTCAACGGTTGCTTTCTGAATCGCATCCGCCAGCAGCTTACTCTGTTCATGATTGCCGGAATAGTAGACCTGTAAACCGCTGCAGCGCTCATCCGGGAATTTGTTCATATGAATGCTGACAAAGATGCCGTTTGGATAGTTTGTTGAAACATCCAGTCTGTTCTTCAAATCCTGTACCTTATGTGAAAGATTTAAAGTCGGATCATACAGCAGTCGGTCATCCGAGCGGGTCAACACAACTTGATAGCCTTCAAAAATCAGTAAGTCTCTAATTTTTAATGTTAAAGCAAGATTCAAATCCTTTTCGTATACGCCATCGGTTCCGATGGCGCCCGGATCTTCTCCGCCATGCCCCGCATCCAAAATTATCACTTTGCGTTCATTGCCCGGCGTTGCCAAAACCGCGCTGTCCTGCTTGACAGAAACGTTGGAATCTGCTACAATAGAGTCGATCAGCGGTGCCAGCCACCCGCAGAGAAGCAGCGCTGCACCTACCACCAAAGCTGCGGTCAAAAGCGTAATCCATATAATCCGAAATACCTGTTTCATAAAAACCACCCATATCCATATACTCTTTTGCATGTATATGCTGATACAGGTGATTTCAGAAGCTTATTTCATTTGATAACGGTCCGTACCGGATACGGATTTGTTTTTGGGCTGGCGGAAGCCATCACAGTATCGTACACCTAACCGATAGGTCACAGTACATACAATAATCGCGACAAAGGGCGTCAGCAAATCATAGAAGCCTGCCCCCTCAAACCAAACGCTCCCTACGCCAATATACATGCCCTGTATAAATCTGGCGATGGTATGACAAACGCTGTACAGATCAATTGCCCAGACGGGGGATAACTCGCTGCTGACCACACTGCTGACCGGCTGCATTAGAGATATGCCGTTTATACACAGCTTACTGATCAATTCAAGCAACCCCAGTAAAATATTAAGAATATTGGCAATCAAAGAGATAAAAAAGCCCTTCCAAGGGTTATATGTCATACGGCCGGCCGCAATTTTGATCCCATCCTTCTGCCCTAACTCATAGGTCATATAGTAAAGCAGATAGAGGTAAAACAAAATAGAGAGCAGACTGGTACCCACCAAAAGCCCGTCTGCCAGTCCCTGACGGACGCCTGATTTATCTGACAGAACACTGACTGCAAAAACCAGCATAAGACCGAATATCGTAATTGCGATTTGATTGACAAACATTCTGACAGATTCGTAAATGTTTTCTTTAATAAACCGAATCATATATTGCCTCATTTTCTTTTTTCTATATATTATTGTAGCTGTAAAATGTGAACAAAGCAAGAAAAAATCATAAACATTTACATAATCAGTGCTTTTTGATTTATATTTTGAAAAATAATCGCTGAAAGGACGAAAATAAATGCAAGAATATCCGCCTTTATTCGAGGAATTTGCGCAATATAAACTGGTCATACAGAATCGAAGTAAGCTGACAGTAGAACAATATTTAACTGATTTGACGTTATTTTTTAAATATTTACAGTGCAGCCGCCGAAGCGGACGCTTCACAATGGAAGATTTTGAAGCGCAATCGGTTGAAAATGTCGATCTCGAAATGGCGAAAAGCGTAAAAAGCCAGAATATCATTGCCTTTGTCAGCTGGACAGCCGATAAAAAGGACAATCATACAGCTGCCCGTGCCAGAAAACTGTCCGCCATCAGGAGTTTTTATAAATATCTTTGCAGTACACGCCGCTATTTTGATAAAAATCCGGCAGCGGAAATTGAAAGTCCACGCGTTAAGCAGGCGCTGCCGAAATTTCTATCGTTGGAGGAATCGCTTACTCTATTAAATACCATTGAGAACGATCAAAGCTCCAAAACCAGACAGCGGGATTACTGTATTGTTACCCTGTTTCTTAACTGCGGCA
>CAZMTU010000108.1:0-8053 GCA_964569225.1 uncultured Lachnospiraceae bacterium
CGTGAGCGGCTGTCTGAGATTGTAATGCGGTGTCAACCTTTCTTCGCCCTTCTATGGACCGGTAAACCCACCAGTTTACTGGTAGGTATGATTCAAGGTTAAATGTGGTAGCCGATCTTGGTCCGGATCTCACTAAGCAGGCGGATAGAATCTCTGGAAAGGCGTATCATGTCATCGTAATTCTTTCCCTTACTGTAAGCAAGAAAATCGCTGATTTCCCATGTCATACTGGAGGCAAAATCATTGCAGCCGTATAAAGGCTGTGTACAGTTGCTGCCTGTGGGTGTATAAGCGATAGACTGCAGCTGCGATACAGATGAAAGCGTAACGGTTCCATTTTCACAGATAATTTCTGATCGGATGATGCTTTCCGCCAATTTGGAAAGCGTCAGTATTGCCTGAAAAGAGGGATATTCCAAAATAACCGTATCTGTACAGTCCACATCACCCAAATATATCGCTTTGGCAGTAACCGCTTGGGGATAACCGAACAGGCTAAGCGCTAAATAGATCGAATAGACCCCTAAATCCATCAATGCACCTCCGCAGGAAGCTTTACTGAAAGAAGAAAAGGTTTCTCCAGCCCGTACCCGATCAATTTTTGAGGAACGCTGGCAAAAATCAATTCGCGCGGCAACCACATTTCCGGCAGTCTTTAAGGTGTCCTTTAAAAGATCCATCTGCGGAAGATGGCAGTTCATCATTGCTTCCAAAAAGACCAGTCTATTTGCCTTAGCAAGCGCAATCAATTCATCGTATTCCTCTATATGGATGCACACCGGTTTTTCGCAAAGAACATGCTTACCGTGTGTTAAGAAAAGCTTGGAAAGACGGTAATGCTCAGAATTGGGTACTGCAAGATAAACCGCATCAATACGGGGATCTGCCGCTATTTTTTTAGGATCATCATAAGCACAGGCATCCGGATAGCCCTCAATAAATTTTTTTGCCTTGGTGAGTGTCCGAGAGCAGACGGCTCCCAATTCAATTCCGCTTATCCGTCGAAGTGCGCAGATAAAATTTTTGCTTAGCCAAAAAGTTCCTACAATTGCAATTTTCATTAGTTATTTCCTTCCGATACATGTTGAATAATACGCTTGTATACTACTGTAAACAGCAGCAAGCTTACTATTAATGAAACTGTTTCCGCAACAGGAATTGCCCACCATACCGTAATTACATTACCGGTAAGCGAAAGCAGATAGGCTACAGGGATCAGTACCAAAAGCTGTCTGGCCATTGATATCAGCATGGAATTTACCGCTTTGCCAAGCGCTTGGAAAACGGAACTGATAACAATGCCTACTGCGGCAAACGGAAAGCATAAACTGATAATTCGGAGCGCGGGTACGCCAAAGGCTCGCAACAGAGTATTGTCCACGTTTTCAGGCTCAAAAATCATCAATAGCTTATCTGGAATCAGATGAAAGATCAGCAAACCTACCGTCATAATTGCAAAGGCTATCGTTACGGCATAGCCAAAGGCTTTCATCATTCGTTTGCGGTTTTGAGCGCCGTAATTAAATGCGATAATAGGGATCAAACCGTTATTCAAGCCAAACACGGGCATAAATACAAAAGATTGCAGTTTAAAATAAATGCCAAATACAGCCACGGAAATTTCAGTAGTATCAATTCCTTTTAGTATAAGATTCATTGACATGGTCATGATTGAACCAATCGCGACCATAATAATTGAAGGAATGCCAATACTGTAAATCCTACCGCAAATACGAAGCTCGGGATGCAGCAGCGTACGTCCTAACCGAATTTCCTGATTAAAACAATGATTGAGCACTGCCGCCAGCAGCATGGATATGATTTGTCCGACAACCGTAGCAATGGCGGCGCCTTTAACTCCCATCGCCGGAATTTTTCCAAAGCCGCGGATCAGTAGCGGATCCAGAATAATATTGATAACAGCACCGATTCCCTGAGTAAACATGGTGTAAATTGTTTTTCCGGTTGCCTGCATTAATCGCTCAAACATGATCTCGCCGAAAATCCCAAAAGAAAACACTGTGCAAATCCAAAGATATTCTTCACCCATTTGCGCGATAATGGCACTGTCCGTCATTTTATTGAAGTAAAACGATGAGAAAAAAATCCCGAAAAACAAGAAAATCAGGTAACCCACTCCTGCTAACCAAATACCGCTTACCGCGATTTTATTGGCGCGCGTGCTATCCTTTTCTCCAAGCGCTTTTGAAAGCAGTGCATTGACACCTACGCCAGTACCGGTTGCTACGCCGATCCTCAGGCTTTGAATGGGAAATGCATCAGACAGAGCCGTTACAGCGTCTATACCGATTTTGGACACAAAATAGGTATCTACTACATTATAAAGCGCTTGAACCAACATTGCTATAATTATCGGCAGTGACATGTTGATCAACAATTTGCCTACAGGCATAGAGCCCATTTTGTTTTCCCTATTCATAAACATCCCCTTTTTGATAAAATACTAAACAGATTTATTTTAACATATATGCCGAAACAAATCAAGTCTGATGCTATAAAAGTTTTGTATGAAAAAAGAATACAAAAAAACATCAGTAAATATTTAAAAAATTTACCAAATAGGACTTCCTTTTTGGCTTAAAATAGTGTATAATAAAAACAAATTAAATCAAAGGAGATTATCGAAATGTTAGTTTCTGCAAAAGAAATGCTTACTAAAGCAAAGGAAGGCCATTACGCGGTCGGTCAATTCAATATTAATAATTTAGAATGGACCAAAGCCGCTCTGCTGACCGCACAGGAATGCAATTCCCCGATTATTCTGGGCGTTTCCGAAGGCGCGGGTAAATATATGACCGGTTTTAAAACGGTTGCCGCCATGGTAAAGGCAATGATTGAAGAATTAAAAATTACAGTTCCGGTTGCCCTGCACCTTGATCATGGTACCTACGAAGGCTGCTATAAGTGCATTGAAGCCGGATTCTCTTCCATCATGTTTGACGGGTCACATTATCCTATCGAAGAAAATGTGGCAAAGACCGCTGAATTAGTGAGAGTGTGTGCTGAAAAAGGTATTTCCCTCGAAGCTGAAGTAGGCTCTATCGGTGGAGAGGAAGACGGCGTTGTCGGTATGGGCGAATGCGCAGATCCTGATGAATGCAAGATGATTGCTGATTTAGGTGTTACCATGTTAGCTGCCGGCATCGGTAATATTCACGGAAAGTATCCTGCTAACTGGAAAGGTCTGTCTTTCGAAACACTGGCCGCTGTTTCTGAAAAAGTCGGGGCTATGCCCTTGGTGCTTCACGGCGGTACAGGTATTCCTGCCGATATGATTAAGAAGGCTATCTCTCTTGGCGTTTCCAAGATCAATGTGAATACCGAATGCCAGCTTGCCTTCCAAGAAGCAACCCGTGCGTACATTGAAGCTGGAAAAGATCAGGTGGGTAAGGGCTTTGATCCCAGAAAGCTTCTGGCACCCGGCTATGAAGCCATCAAAGCAACCATCAAAGAAAAAATGGAGCTTTTCGGCTCCATCGATAAGGCTTAAATCTGAGTTAAATATTTAAAAAGGGGAACCTGTTTTTTGCAGGTTCCCCTTTTTAAATATTTATTCAAATAACAGTTTTTTAATATCTGTTGACCTTGACAATCGCTTTTTTATTTGATATAATAAAGCAATTGTTTTAAAACGATCGTTTTATATTCAGAGGAGCTTATTATGCCGCCAAAAGCTAAATTTAAAAAAGAAGAAATCGTATCCGCCGCGCTGAATATAGCCCGAACCGACGGAATCGACTGCGTGACCGCCAGATCGGTTGGAGAAAAGCTCGGAAGCTCTGCCCGTCCCATCTTTACTGTATTTCAAAGCATGGATGAAGTTATACAATCAGTCATTAAAGCAGCTAAAATGCACTACGATCGATATATACAAGTCGGACTTTCCGCCACGCCTGCTTTTAAGGGGGTGGGCATGGCGTATATTCGATTCGCCAAAGAAGAGCCACAGCTTTTCCGATTGCTGTTTATGACCGATCAGGCTTCTCCGGATTTGGACAGCGTTTTACCGCTCATAGATAATAATTACACTGCTATTCTTGCTTCGGTGGAATCCTGTTATCAATTGTCCCGTGAAAATGCCTATCGTCTATATCAGCATTTGTGGATCTATACACACGGAATTGCCGCTCTTTGCGCTACACATGTATGTCATTTTTCAGATGAGGAAACCGGTAAATTGCTTACTGAGGTCTGTACTGGTATTTTACAAAAAATAAAAACGGGAGAAGCAAAATGATTAATGCAAACGGAATAGTGAAATATTACGGCAGCGGCGAGAGCCGTTTCCAAGTATTAAAAAATCTATCTGTCAGCGTTCGAGACGGTGATTTTACAGTTATTTTGGGTGCCTCAGGTTCTGGAAAGTCCACGCTGCTGAATGTGCTGTCCGGTCTGGAAAAGACAGACAGCGGGTCAATCTGTTATGACGGTCAGGATATTACCCGTCTTTCCGACCAGGTGCTTACCCGATTCCGAAAAGCGCAAATAGGCTTTATATTTCAGCAATATTATTTGCTTCCGAATATGAATGTAGAACAAAATGTAAAAATGGGCGCTGATCTGGCCAAAAATTCTGATTACAAACAGGTAATTAAAGCCGTAGGCTTGGACAGTAAGCTAAAAAAATATCCGTATGAGCTTAGCGGCGGTGAGCAGCAGCGTGTTGCAGTCGCAAGAGCTATTTCCAAATGCCCACGGTATCTGTTTTTGGATGAACCTACTGGTGCTTTGGATGAATCTACCGGTCGTTCACTGCTTGATTATCTTTGCCGATTGCAGAAAGAACACGGTTTTACCATGATTATGGTTACACACAATCAAAATATTGCAGAGATGGCAAATACGGTTATCCGAATGAATAGCGGAAAAATCATTTCTGTATCAACTAACGAACATCAGAAAACAGCGTTTGAGATAGGATGGTGAGCCATGATCATTCGCTTTAAAGATGCTGCCAAACTGCTTGGTCTATCAATCATTGCCTGCTGCGCGGTACTGGTTTGCAATCTGTTTTTAAATTTTAATCTTGATCTTGGCAGTATTGAAACACAGATCACTGATGAACTTACTAAAACTTTTTACAGGGCAATGATTTCCACTGGAAAAGTCATCAGCGCTGTCAGCGGCGGTTGTCTGCTTTTGACTTCGGTTGTTGTTCTCTGTTTTTACATAGGACACTACATTGAAACGCACCGGAGAGAACTGGGCGTTCTGAAAGCATTAGGATACTCTAATCTGAAAATTGCCAGCTATTTTGGGATATTCGGCATCGGAATTTTTATAGGTGCCGCTTTTGGCTTTGTCGCATCCTATATGTTGATGCCGGCATTTTATAAGGTACAGACTAAAGAAGGGATTTTGCCTGCCTTTTCGGTGCGTTTTCATCCGTTTTTAGCGCTCTGTTTTTTGCTGCTCCCTACCTTGTTCTTTTCTTTGCTTGCCATTATTTACAGCTACCGAAAATTGAAGAAACCGGCGCTGCAACTGTTGCATGAAGCACCGGTTGAGTCTTTCAGGAACAGGAAAACTCATAAAGGCGATTTACGTTTGAAAAGCTTTATGCAGGAAATTAAGAAAGTTACACTTCAGAGTCGAAAATCACTCGCCTTCTTTGTTTTTTTTGCCGCCTTTTGCTTTTCATCCATGCTTCAGATGTCTTTCAGCATGGATGAGCTCGCAGATGTGCTTTTTTCTATAATGCTTTTTACGATCGGAGCAATTCTTGCCTGTACCACGCTATTTTTGGCGATTACAGCGGTAGTAAACAGCAATGCCCAAACTATATCCATGATGCGAATAATGGGCTACAGTCAACAGGAATGCTGCAGTACTATTCTTGGCGGATATCGCTTGTTTGCTTATATCGGCTTTGCAGTCGGTACAGTCTATCAATATGCACTTTTAAAAGGGATGATAGTATGGGTATTCAGCGATATAGAGGGCATACCGAAATTTCACTTTGATATTCAGGCGCTTGTGATTACTTTGATTTCCTTTTTGATTTTATACGAATTGGTTATGATCTGTTGCGCTGTCCATATTCGAAAGATTTCATTTAAAGCAATTATGCTAAAATAAATAGACCTCAAAACAGCACCCATTCTTTCAAAACAGCACCCATTCTTAAAGATGGGTGCTGTTTTGAAGTCGTTAGGGTTTGAGCAGTAAATGCTTCTTTAAAAAATTTCGCATAGATAACACGATGGCTTACGCTCCATCGCAGATAGCGCTGCTGCCGTACTTTATGCGGCTGTCATTTCTCTGTTACTGTTAAATTAGACTTTTGCATGAATCACTGATCTCCTCAGCAAGTTTCTATATAAAACCATCAAATTAGTTCCAGCCCTTCAGGTCATCATATTTTCTCTGAATGTTTCCGGTAAGAAGCTTTGTTGTGTAATTCCCTGCCATCCACCATCACTGCGGTATATTTTTATCAAGACGCAGCATCATTAATAGATTTTCAACAGCTCTGACAGTTCCGGATTATGGTGCGGAAAAAAGCGAAAATACATCTTATTCACCCTTCCCTTGCTCCTTTACCGCGTTCAAAATACCGAACATTTTTTTAATATTCTGTGCCGCAGTACAGGGTGTATACCTGCGAAGCACAGTTATATAGGCAGAGGCTCTCGAAATCGATTGCTTTCCGACATATAAATTGTTCTGTCACACGCCATAGGCATATGACTGTCGGCAGACCTATTGTCGCCATTATTCCCCTTCGCAGAACACAGTGTTGGGATTAGGGACATGGTTTCGGTAATAGCCTTGGCAAGCGTGGACGGCTGGGTGATGATTCTTTCTCAAAGTATCTGTGTGTTTATCGGTCTTTTTCTGTAGAACTGAGCAGCAAACAAGCGTATGGAAAATAAGAATTTCCATACGCCTGTTTTTTGTTGTGACGGTTAAGTGCAAACAGAAGAGAAATTTAGCTGTTTGATAGCCAGCAAGTGCTTTTGAAAATTTCTCCAAAAATGTGAAAAAACTCGATTTAATCGAGTTTTTTCACAGGATTTTTAACCCTTTCTTGGTCTGAGTGACACGACTTGAACGTGCGGCCTCTACCACCCCAAGGTAGCGCGCTACCAACTGCGCCACACCCAGATATATTTTCTTTCTTCAGCCTTGATATTATAGCATAACCATATTTGCTTGTCAAGTCTTTTTTTAAAAAAAATAAATTTTTTAAAAATAAAAAACGAAAGAATCCCAAAGATAGATCAATTTATAGTTTTTTATATAACGAAAATATGGCGCACATTTTGTGCGCCATATCTAAATATTTTTCAGGTTTTTGATTAGTCGGTGGCAGCTTTGTTGATTTCTGTCATATACAATGCTTTGCCAGTGAGTTTTAAAGCGCCATCAACTACTTCGGCTTGATCGGGATATTTTTCAAGTATAGAAGCGCAGAACATGGTGTCTGCACTGTCAAAGGTTTCGTTCAGGATTGTATCGCCATTTCCGTTCTTCATTACGATATTATCAAAAATACCTACTTCCGGAATAGTACCGTTGCTATATGCATCGCAGCGGAACCCAAGCATACCGATGTCTTCCAGATCAATAAGGTAATCGACTGAATCAGTGGAGTCAATTTCAACATTGTTGACCAGTGTAACAATAGTACCATCACTCATAATATTGATTGTCATGTGATAGGTTTCATCATATGCTACTTTGATATCTTTCAGTTCTTCGATTTCCTGATTGATAACTACTTCGTATATGCATGCAGCGCTGTTGCTAACCCATGTGTGCGGACGGAAATAAAGATTTCCATCATCGTGTTCACCAATAGCGAGCTGCCACATAAGAAAGTCCCCTTGTCCGTATCCTGCGAACACAATACCGGCATCGCCATCAACAATGGTAATATCCGCGTCAATAGAATATGCCAGCGAAGCAGGTTCAGAAGGCTCATCAGGTGTTTCAGGAGCGGTGGTAATAGGAGCGGATGTGGTAGTGGGAACGGTAGTAGCCTGAGCGGACGGCGAAACCGTAGTATTTGCGGAAGTAGTACTTTCAG
>CAZMTU010000109.1:0-7985 GCA_964569225.1 uncultured Lachnospiraceae bacterium
CGGTGGAAAATTCTCTACGGTTTGCCGGTGCGCTGTCTGCCCAAAATGTGCCCTATGAACTGCATATCTTTCCCCACGGACGTCACGGTTTGGGGCTTGCTGAAACAGAAGCGCCCTATGTAGCCCGTTGGTTCCCTATGCTGAAGGCTTTTTTAGAGCTGAATTGGGGCGCTTAAGGTAAATGAAAAATTACGCCAATTACTAAGTAGTTTCGTTTAGAAAAAGTTTTGGGAGGAGCGGGTCTTTTAAAAAGGGTCCGCAAAATAATATGACAGATACTATTGCAGCGATTTCTACTCCCTACGGAAAGGGAGGAATTGCCGTCATTCGAATTAGCGGGGACGAAGCCATTGAGGTGGCTGGACGGGTATTCCGTTCCGCTTCCGGCAAACCGCTTGCGGATATTTCGGGTGGACGGACGATTTACGGCAGTATCTGCGAGCCGGTTCTTGGCGGCGCCGATGTGGATAGCATCAGTGATTGTGCTTTTCGGACCGATACTTGCTTCGGCAGAGTAATTGATGACGGTATTGCGGCGGTATTTCGGGCGCCTCATTCATATACCGGCGAAGATACAGTGGAGATTTCCTGTCACGGGGGCATTCTGCTCACCGAAAAAGTGTTGGGAGCGGTATTTTCCGCAGGCGCTCGCCCTGCCGAGGCTGGGGAGTTTACCCGTCGGGCGTTTGTGGCGGGCAAGCTGTCGCTGACCGAAGCGGAAGCGGTGATCAATCTCATTGATGCCGGATCGGAGGAGATGCTTCGTCTTGCACGCTCTCATACCGCCGGATTGCTGAAGGATAAGCTGGGGGGCTTTTATCAGTCGCTTTGCAGCCTGCTTTCATCCGCCTATGTTTATGCGGACTATCCTGATGAGGACCTTGCGGATCTTCCGACAGGGGAAATGATTGATGCGCTGGAAGCGCTTTACAGGGATATGATTGCACTCAGCGCCACTTACCGGGTGGGACATGCTGTCTGCGAAGGGATTTCTACTGTGATCGTCGGTCGTCCCAATACAGGCAAATCCTCGCTGCTTAACCGATTGTTAGGCCGGGAGCGGGCGATTGTCAGTGATTTGGCAGGTACCACCCGCGATACCATTGAAGAAAAGGTACAGGTGGGTAAAATCGCTTTGCGGTTGGTAGATACGGCAGGCTTGCGGGAATCGAAGGATCGTATTGAACAGATCGGTGTAGAGCGAAGTTATTCCGCTATGCGGCAGGCAGAATTGATTTTAGTGGTGTTAGATCCCTTTTGTCCGCCCACGGAAGCGGATAATCGCCTGCTTTCTGAGCTAAAGAACTATCCTGCTCCCAAGATCGCTATTTTAAACAAGTGCGATCTGACAGTGGAAGATCAATCGAATGGAAATAATTGGAAAAACTTACTGAACAATAGTCAATCTGAAGGCGAATTTGCGGCAGTTTGTCCCATCTCGGCACTGACCGGCGAGGGGATTGACGCACTGAAGCGGGTGATCGAGTCGCTTTATGCTGAAGGGGAGATAGATTATGACTGTACGGCAATTTTGGCGAACGCCAGACAGAAGGGGGCGCTGGACCGTGCCTCCGCAGGTGTGGCTTCCGCTCTGCGCGCATTGAAGGATGGTTTTACGCCTGATGTGGCAGGGCTGGATTTAGAGGAAGCGATGGCAGCGCTTTCTGAAGCGGACGGACGTGCCGTTTCTGCTGACATTGTGGATGCCATTTTTCACCGTTTTTGCGTGGGGAAATAGAAGAACTTTTTTGAAGTTTTCTTGGAATTCTTCTGAAAAAAGGGTTCCAAATTTCCTTAAAATTTCTGAAAAGTTAAGTGAATGCTCATTTGATGGGAAAATTAAAGAAAAGGCGATCAATAGGAAGTTTCCTAAAAGCTTTTGGAAATTCAATCGCTTTTTTGAAGAAGGATTGATGGGGGTGGGGCAAAGCCTCATTGTAAATAATAATGAAATTACATGAAGAATTTGTAAAGCGCATGAAGATGCTGCTGGGCGAAGAATATGCCGTGTTTGAAGCGTCGCTGGAGGAAGCGCCCAGTCGGGCACTTCGGATTAATCGGCTAAAGGCAGGAGCGAATGTTCCGCTCTCCGCGCTGCCCTTTTTGAAGGGAGCGGTACCCTATGCCGCTGACAGCTATTTTTTTGAAGAAGCTCATATTGGCAGCCATCCGCTGCATCATGCGGGGGCAATTTATGTGCAGGAACCAGCGGCGATGGCACCGGTTTCGGCGGTGCCGGTGGAACGGGGATGGGCGGTGCTGGATTTATGTGCTTCACCCGGAGGAAAATCGGGACAGCTGGCAGCGCTGATTGGCGAGGAAGGTACGCTGATAGCTAATGAATACAACGCCACCCGGTGTGTGACGCTGGCGGGGAATATTGAACGGTTGGGCATACGCAATGCGGTTGTGACTAATGCGGACGCCGCACAGATAGCGGAATGGTATCCTGCCGCTTTTGACTTGGTAGTTGTAGACGCGCCCTGTTCGGGAGAGGGGATGTTCCGAAAAAATGAGCTGGCTGCAGCGCAGTGGACGCCCGGTGGGGTAGAGAATTGTGCCGATGTTCAGCGATCCGTTTTGCGGGAAGCGGCCATGACGGTAAAACCGGGCGGCTGGCTGCTTTATTCTACCTGCACCTTTGAGATAGCGGAAAATGAGGCTCAGGTGGCGGCGTTCCTTTCGGAAAGGAGCGATTTTAGATTGGTTTCTCCTGCTTCGGAAGTGGTTGCGATGTCAAGGTCAGGTGTAACGAACGCGGCAGGGCGGGCAGCCGATCAGCAGCCGTCGGCCGGGCGACCGACGGCATTTGCGCTTTCCGAGGCACAGGCGGCTCTTTGTCGGCGATTTTATCCCCATAGCGCTGGCGGGGAGAGACAGTTTTTAGCGGTTATGCGGCGGTCGGGCGATGACGAAGCCGATGACGCGGCATTTTTGGCAGCCGTCCTGCCATGCGGTGACCGATTACCGACAGTCAGCGATCGTGGAACAGCTGGCTGTTCTAATAAGGGGAAAAAATGTGTTCGGCGCGGCAGCTTTTACGGCAATAGAGATACAGACGCGCTGCGCCCGTTGACCGCGGAGGAAGCACGTCTGTGCCATGTATTTCTGTCTGAGACGCTTACCGAGGAGGGAGTTCGGAAAATAACACCTCGGCTCTCCGTTTGGAACGGTTCGGTTTGGGCGGTGGGAGCGAAGCTGCCCCTTCCCGCAGAGCGAGTCTATCTGCCCGGTGTCTGCGTTGGTACACTTTTAATGGGGGGAGCCGGCAAGTCTGCGGGGAAATTATACTCAGGAAATGAAATGAAGGGACGTTTTCAGCCGCATCATCAGCTTTTCTCGGCTTACGGGCAGTATTTTCGCCGTCAGATCAATCTTTGTACCGGAAATGAGCAGGATGATCGCCTGTTGTCCGCCTATTTGCATGGCGATGTGATTCCCGCTGATTTTGACGGATGGGGCGTAGTGACCGTCTGGGGCTGTCCACTGGGCGGCGTAAAAGCCTCCGGCGGCGTTGGAAAAAATCATTATCCAAAGGGACTGAGAAGATTTTAGAGAAAGATTTGACAAGGGGGACTTTTTACGGAAAGTTCCCCTTGCGCCTTCAAAAGCTTTTGTAAATCCGACTGCAATTCGCACAAATAATCGGGAAATCTTTTTGAAAACATGATAGAATCATGTCAGACAGGGGGCAAGCTATAGATTGGATTGCCGGAATACAGAACGCCATTGATTATATTGAAGAAAATCTTACCGAGCAGATTGATTATGATGTGGTCGCGGCAAAAAGCTTTTCGTCCAGCTATCATTTTCAGCGAGTATTCAGTATTCTGTGTGGGCTTACGCTGGGAGAATATATCCGTGTCCGAAGATTGTAACTGGCAGGCGCCGAACTGGCGGCGGGTAGCGCAAAGGTAATTGATGTTGCACTGAAATACGGTTACGAAAGTCCGGATAGCTTTGCCAAGGCGTTTCAGAAATTTCACGGTATACAGCTGTCACAAGCGCGCAGGAACGGCAGCAGTCTGAAGTCCTTTTCCCGCCTTGTACTGAATTTTTCATTGGAAGGCGGTCATGTAATGAATTACAGAGTTGAAGAAAAGCGGGAAATGATTTTTGCAGGATGCCAAACTCGTTTTAACGGTGTGCCGTCAGATCGTTTTCAGCAAGAACATGATTTTATGGTGCGGGGGATACAGGATTTATTCGCTATGCTCTGCAAGGCATGGCGAGGAATTGTGAAATAGAGTACGGTATAATATCCGGTATTGACGGTGACGGATATGATTTTACGGTAGGAACAGTAATTCCTAAATATTTTATGGAGCATCTTGAAAAAACGATAGGACAGGAGAATGCCAAACGCATCAGCATTGTAAGCGTTCCGTGTCAGCACTATCTTGTAGTACAAACCAAACGGGCGCATGACGCCATTGTTCGGCATTTGGATTTGCGGAGGCGTGCTGTGACCGAATGCTTGGGTGACAGTGAATATCACATCATCAATTCTCCCGAAATAACGGTGTTTCATCACAATTTAAAGAATCATTTAGACGATTATGTGGAACTTTGGCTTCCTGTAGAGAAAAAGTAGCTATTATTTCGTAGAAAATCCCAAAAGATCCGGCATTAGCCGGATCTTTTGGGATTAATGGCGCTCTGATTTTGCTTTACCGAATGGAATAAAAACATATTTATGCGAGAAAGAAAAATCTTACTCTTAACGCCCGTACAATTTATTCAAATAAGCAAAATACTTTCTGTCAATGCCATTTAGCTGCTCTGAAGTCACTCGGAAGCCCCAATTGCCGGCAGCCTTGCCAGGGGTATTCATGCGGGTGTCGGCTCCGTAACCCAGTACATCCTGAACCGGGAAGATCACCGCGCCGGCGTTACTGCGCAGCAGAGTGCGGAGAATGGTGTCGCAGCCTTCCTTCCAGTCGCCCCGATGAGCACAGTAGTCCAGCATTTTGCGGCGGGTGCTATCGTCCAACTCCCATAAATACCCAAGCAGCGTGTTGTTATCGTGCGTGCCGGAATATGCCACTGTATTTTCAGGGTAGCGATGGGGTAGGTGTGGATTGTCATCGCTGAGAAATGCAAACTGAAACACTCGCATGCCGGGCAGTCCGGAGGCTTTCAGCAGCTTTACCACGTCTTCATCAATATCTCCAAGATCCTCGGCAATGATCAGTTTGCCTTTGGCTTCCTTTTTAATTGTTTTTACAAATTCAATCCCCGGACCGGACTTCCAACTGCCTTCTTTAGCGGTTTTCGCGTCGGCAGGGACAGCAAAATAGGCGGAAAAGCCCCGGAAATGGTCAATGCGCAGCCCGTCAAAGAGAGTGAGCTGCCATCTGATCCGCTCCCGCCACCAGCGCCAGCCGTCCTTTGACATTTCTGTCCAGTTGTAAAGGGGATTGCCCCATAGCTGACCGTCCGGTGAAAAGTAGTCAGGCGGAACCCCCGCTACCGCTTCGGGACGCAGCGATTCATCCAACTGAAAAAGAGTCGGATTTTCATACACGTCGGCGCTGTCATAGTCTACATAAATGGGGATATCTCCTACAATGCGGATGCCCTTTTCATTGGCATATGCTTTCAGAGCGAACCATTGCTTGAAGAAAATATATTGAATAAAAGCATGCGCAAAAAAAGCTTCGTTGTCGGGTGTATTAGAAAATGTTGTCCAGTCGCCGCCGCATACTTCCTTTTGTGCCATAAACCGGCAGAAGGCGGCAAGATGGGGCATGGAAGCAATAAATTTGTCTACTGTCTTGCGATTTTGAGGCATATGAGCAAACCGATAAGCCGCTTTTTTTAAAAGCGGGAGCCGTTCTTCGGAAAGGCGGTCAAATTCACATAGATAAGGGGAGTGCTGTTTTGCGGAAGCCAGTTCAGCTTCAGTAAGCAATCCTTCCGCGCATAGGGCGGGCAGGTCAATAAACCATGGATTGCCCGCAAAGGCAGAGTAAGATTTATAAGGTGAACCATATGAATCGGGTACGCCGAAGGGCAGCGTTTGCCACAGGCTGAAACCGCAGCCGCGGAGCAAATCCACAAAGGCGTAGGCTTCTTTGCCAAAGCTGCCGCAGCCATAGTCGCCGGGCAGGGAGGAAATGTGCATCAGAACGCCGGATGAACGGTTTAACATAAAACACCTCTGAATGAAAGAATTGCCCTTGATCGGGCGTTATTAATATGAGCATAGCGCATCAGTTTGACTGTTGTTTGATCCTTGGAATATTTGATGGGATAAAGGGATTTATAAACACCGGTTGAAAACACGTAATCTGATTTGTGAAACAGACAACTGTTTCACTTGCGGACTGATGCGTAGTGTCCTCATGGGTCATTCGGTACTATGGAAAATTACCGCAGGTATGACCGGTTTGTTTTATATGTTACGTCGCCTTGATAATTCGTTATCCTGCGGTTCATCGTTTAAATGTGCGCGCAGGTTTTCAATAAGCGTAAGCAATTCAGCAGCGCTTTCTGCCTGATTGACGGCCAGCCGGAAGGCGGCGGCTCCTTTCATTCCGTGACTGTAATGAGCCAGCGGGCGGCGGGCTTCCCGAACGCCGGTGCGCTCACCCTTGTCCGCTGTCAGCAGCCGCACATGACGCTCGCCCATGGTCAGCCGTTCTTCGGCGGTGGGTGGCGTGTAGGGAAGCCCTTTCAGGGCTGCGGATATCTCAGCAAAAATCCACGGATTTCCCTCTGCCGCCTGACCGATCATCAGTCCGTCGCAGCCGGTTTCGGCCAACATTTTCCGCGCGTCTATGCCTGAAGCAATGCCGCCATTGGCAATTACCGGAATACCGACCGATTTTTTTACTGCGGCGATGGTTCCCCGATCTACCGGCGGCCGGTAGAGTTGTTCTCTGGTTCTGCCGTGGACCGCAATGGCTGTGGCGCCGCCTTCCTCAGCCGCCAGCGCGCATTCCACCGCGTTTACATGCTCACTGTCCCAGCCTGTACGGATTTTAACGGTGACAGGCAGCTTAATGGCTGATGAAACTGCCCTTACGATGTCATAAATGCGTTCGGGATTCTTCATAAGCGCCGAGCCTTCACCATTGCCGGTGATCTTTCGCATGGGGCAGCCCATATTGATGTCAATGGCAATCGGCTTGACTTCACTGATACAGCCTGTATAGCTGTTTTCCTCCAGCATGCCCGCCGCTTCTGCCATGATTTGCGGTTCACTGCCGAATATTTGAAGGGCGGTGGGACCTTCATCCTTTCTGATTTGAGCAAGGGTAGCCGTTTTCAAATCCCGATAGCAGAGCGCTTTGGCGGAGATCATTTCGGATACGGTATAATCGGCTCCCATCTCCCGACAGAGAAGCCTGAAGGTATGATCGGTGATGCCTGCCATAGGCGCAAGAACTAACATACGGAAACCTCATTTAATCGTATTCAAGGCAGCTCTCTTGAAAGAAAGCTGCGCAAAGAACTTTAAATTTTTTTGGGGGAAAAAATCAAAATCATCGGTAGCTTTCAAAAAGGTTTTCACCCGCTTTTTTAAAGGGCAGTCACGGTCAGCAAAGCTAATCGGACAAGGGCTATGCCCCCTTTTCAACCGCTGAGCATTTTATTCGGTGGGCGCAACTGCCGCGAAACTCTCCTTCAGCGTTTTCTTTTTGGTAGTTTTTTGCGCTTTCAAAGTGACGCAGCCGCTTTGAAAGCTTGCGCATAATTTAGATCAAAAGAAAAAGCGGTTAACGGTATATTTTTGTAAAATTATTGTGATGAAATAAATGGATTTTTTAAGAGTTTGAAAGCGTTCGAGGGAACTTCTTTCAAGAAGTTCCCTCGAGAAAGAATAAAATCAAACCGAGTCTGTAAGCCGGGTTCTGTCCGCGTTCAATTGATCGAACGCGGTTGCCGCCATCTATCTTGCCGCACCGTTACCGGTGTGTTCTGTGCCACCCGGGGATACTTCTGTCGGGCCGACATTCTCCCATTGGGTGTTGCTTCGG
>CAZMTU010000110.1:0-7984 GCA_964569225.1 uncultured Lachnospiraceae bacterium
ATCAGAATTCCGTGCATATGAAGAAAAACATCAGTATATTCCCAAAGGACAACTTGATCCCTATCAGGTTATTGATCAGGTAACCGCCTTCACCTCTGAAGATACGCCTATCGCCACCGATGTAGGACAGCATCAGATGTGGGCGGCTCAGCGCTGCCGCCTGATTGCTCCCCGTACCTTCATCTCATCCGGCGGGCTGGGAACTATGGGGTACGGCATGGGCGCTGCTATCGGCGCCGCGGTAGCGACCGGCAAACGTACTGTCCTCTTTACAGGCGACGGCAGCTTTGGCATGAATCTGAACGAAATGGCAACCGCCGTTTCTCAGAAGCTCCCCCTTGTCATCATCCTGATGAATAACGGCGTACTGGGCATGGTGCGGCAGTGGCAGACCCTTTTCTTTGGGCAGCGCTATTCACAAACCACCCTTGAACGCAAAACCGATTTTATCGCGCTTGCCAAAGCCTTCGGCGCAGAAGGATACCGGGTAACCGATAGCGTTTCGCTGAACGAAGCCCTGAAAAAGGCTTTCTCTGCCAGCGGACCGGTATTGGTGGAGTGCGTGATCGATCAGGATGAAATGGTAATGCCCATGATTCCGCCTAACGGCACCATCACTGATATTCTTGTCAATCTCAAGAATTAAGCAGGAATTTGGAGGAAAAGCAGATGAAACAATACATTGTAGGTATGCTGGTTTCCAACCAGTCAGGCGTACTTACCCGCATTTCCGGCCTTTTCGGCAGAAGGGGCTTCAATATTGAATCGCTCACCGTAGGCGAAACCGAAGATCCTGAGCTCTCCCGAATGACCGTTACCTTCACAGGTGACGATTATATCCGTGATCAGGTAATCCGACAGGCAGCCAAATGCGTAGATGTAAAAACCATTAAGGAAATGCCGCTGGAAAAGAGCATGTCCAGAGAACTGGTGATTATGAAGGTCGCCACTGATGACGCGGATATGCGAAAAGACGTTATGGACGCCATCACTGCATACAAAGCAAAGCAAATTGATTATTCTTCCCGCTGCATCTGCGTAGAGCTGACCGGCGAGAGCGCCAAAATAGACGCTTTTATCGAACTGATGAAGCCCTATGGCATCTTAGAGCTTTGCCGTACCGGTACCGTAGCGATGGATAGAGGCACCACCTGCCTGAAATAACCCCGTCAAACCCACTTTCCGTGTGCCAAACACATAAAAGTGCGTTCAAATTTATATATTTTAAGGAGATTTTTATTATGGCAGCAGTAATGTATTATGAAAAAGACTGTGACCTTTCCCTGCTCGACGGCAAGACCGTTGCAGTGATCGGCTACGGTTCTCAGGGACACGCGCACGCCAAGAACCTGCGGGACAGCGGCGTAAAGGTCATCATCGGTCTGTACAACGGCTCCAAGTCAGCCGTTCGCGCAAAGGCAGACGGCTTTGACGTGTACACCACCGAGGAAGCCGTTCAGAAGGCGGATATTGTGATGATCCTTGTCAACGACGAAAAACAGGCGGCGCTCTACAAGACCTGCGTAGGTCCCTATCTGCGTGACGGTATGACGCTCTGCTTCGCGCATGGCTTCAATATCCATTTCAAGCAGATCGTTCCTCCCGCTACCGTCAATGTCATTATGATCGCTCCCAAGGGACCCGGTCACACCGTTCGTTCTCAGTATGAAAAGGGACAGGGCGTTCCCTGCCTGGTGGCAGTGGAACAGAACGCTACCGGCAACGCGCACGATATTGCGCTTGCCTATGCGCTGGGGATTGGCGGCGCCCGCGCCGGTGTACTGGACACCACCTTCCGTGAAGAAACCGAAACGGACCTGTTCGGCGAACAGTGCGTGCTCTGCGGCGGCGTGACCGCCCTGATGCAGGCGGGCTTTGATACCTTGGTGGAAGCAGGCTACAAGCCCGAAAATGCATATTTTGAGTGCATTCATGAAATGAAGCTCATTGTTGACTTGATCTTTGAAAAGGGCTTTGCCGGCATGCGCTACTCCATTTCCGATACCGCTGAATACGGCGATTACACCGTCGGTCACCGTCTGATTACCGATGAAACCAAGAAAGAAATGAAGAAAGTCCTGTCCGAAATTCAGAACGGCAGCTTCGCCCGCAACTGGATCCTTGAAAATCAGGCCAATCGTCCTTACTTCAACGCTACCCGTAAAATGCAGTCTGAGATCCAGCTCGAAAAAGTCGGCGCCGATCTCCGTTCCAAGATGAACTGGGGTACTAAGGAAGAAATTATTAAAGAAGAGGTTTAAGTGTTATAGGGCTTTGTTCCCCCTTAGGGGACTTCTTAAAAGAAGTCCCCTAAGACTCTTAAGAACTTTTGAAAAACGCTTTACTTCTCAAAAAGTTTATAAAAAAGTGAATAGCTGATGCATTGTCTTTTAATGCTTTTTGCAAAACGCTTTTCAAGACGCCGAAATTTCGGAGCATGCTCCCCCTAAGTATTCATTTTTTCATAAACTTTTTAGAAAGGCAGAGTTTTACTCTGAAAAGGTATAAAAATGCGCTCCGATATAATGAAAAACGGACCTGAGCGTGCGCCGCAGCGTTCGCTGCTAAAGGCAAACGGTTTCACCGACGAACAAATCAGAAAACCGCTCATTGGTATCGTCAATTCCTTCAACGAGGTTGTTCCGGGACACGCCCACCTGAACACCATCGCCCGTGCTGTTAAGGACGGCGTACTGGCTGCCGGCGGCACTCCCATGGAATTCAACACCATCGCGGTCTGCGACGGTCTGGCTATGGGACATGAGGGCATGAAATATTCGCTGGTTACCCGTGAACTAATTGCTGACTCAGTGGAATGTATGGCGAAAGCCCACTGTTTTGACGGACTGGTTTTTATTCCTAACTGCGATAAAATTGTTCCCGGTATGCTGATTGCCGCCGCAAGACTGAATATTCCCTCTATTTTCTGTTCCGGCGGTCCTATGCTTTCTCTGCCTGATGATACCGGCAGGTGCATGGACCTGAACACGGTCTTTGAGGCGATGGGCGGTTATATGCAGGGCAGCGTTTCAGAAGAAAAACTGAATTATGTGGAAGAATACGCCTGTCCGGGCTGCGGTTCCTGCTCCGGCATGTTCACTGCCAACTCGATGAACTGCTTATGCGAGGCGCTTGGCATGGCGCTCCCCGGAAACGGTACTATTCCCGCTGTCTACGGTGCGCGCCTGCGGCTTGCCAAGGCGTCCGGCGCACGGGCGGTAGAGCTTGTTAAAGGTCAGGTTCGCCCGCTGGATATTATGACTGAAAAGGCGTTTGCAAATGCCCTGACGGTTGACATGGCGTTGGGCTGCTCCTCTAATTCCTTGCTCCATCTAACCGCCATTGCTCACGAAGCAGGGGTTCCCTTTGATATGCGTTATGTAAATACGATTTCCGAACATACTCCTAATCTCTGTCATTTAGCGCCCGCCGGGTTCCACCATGTGCAGGATCTGAATGCCGAGGGCGGTGTATATGCCGTGATGAATGAGATAGCGAAGGCGGGACTGCTGGATCTATCGCTGCCGACCGTTACCGGCAAGACAGTAGGTGAAAATATTGCCGGCAAGGAATCTACCAAGCACGAGGTTATCCGTCCTATTGACAATCCCTACACTAAGACCGGCGGCTTAGCGGTCCTCTTCGGCAGCTTAGCTCCCGACGGTGCGGCTGTCAAACGCTCCGCGGTTGCCCCTGAAATGCTGGTGCATAAAGGCCCCGCCCGTGTATTTGAATCGGAGGAAGAAGCCATTACCGCCATTTATGCCGGCAAAATCGTTTCGGGCGACGTGGTCGTTATCCGCAACGAAGGCCCCGCAGGCGGTCCCGGCATGAGAGAAATGCTCTCTCCCACCTCCGCGATCTGCGGTATGGGACTGGATAAATCGGTGGCGCTCATCACTGACGGACGTTTTTCAGGGGCTACCCGCGGCGCCTCTATCGGTCATGTATCTCCCGAAGCCTGTCACGGCGGTCCTATCGCCTATGTAAAGGAAGGGGACATTATTTCCATCAATATTCCGGAGTACAGACTTGATTTGGAAATTTCGAAAGAAGAAATGGCTCTCCGCAAAGCATCCATGAAGCCGATGATCAAAACTGATCTAAATGGCTACTTGAAACGATATGCCCGGATGGTTTCCTCCGCCAGCACCGGCGCGGTCATTGACTAATAAGAAGCTGCCCCACCTAAATGTGAACACAGCAAGCAGCTTCCCGAAAAATCGCCGCTCCGCGTCGGTTTTTCCTATCACCCTATCTCAACCTACCGCCCCACCTAAATGCGAACACAGCAAGCAGCTTCCGCGCTTGATTGCCTGAGAAAACGGCGACACAACTGAATTATTATCTGTATAACAAAAATATATTTTGAAAGGAACAATATATGGGAAGAATTAAAATATTTGATACAACTCTCCGGGACGGTGAGCAATCCCCCGGCTGCACGATGAACCTTGCCGAAAAAATTGAGGTTGCCAAACAGCTTGAACGACTGAAGGTCGATGTCATCGAAGCGGGCTTCGCTATTTCCTCGCAGGGCGATTTTGAGTCAGTGAAAACCATTGCCGAGGCCGTACACGACTGCACCGTAGCTTCTTTGGCACGCTGCACAGTAGGCGATATTGACGCCGCATGGAATGCGGTAAAGGGCGCTGCCGACCCGCGAATTCATGTATTCCTTGCAACCTCTCCTATTCACATGCAGTATAAGCTGCGCATGACCCCCGAACAGGTAGTGGAACGGACCGCCGAAATGGTCGCTTACGCCAAAAAATATTGTTCTAATATCGAGTTTTCCTGTGAGGATGCCACCCGCTCCGATCCCGAATTTCTGAAGCTTGTAATTGACCAAGCCATCAAAGCAGGCGCTACTGTCATCAATGTGCCCGATACCGTAGGCTACACGACCCCCACCGAAATGCGGGAACTGATCGAATATCTGATTCATAATGTTCCCGACTCTGACAAGGTAGAGTATTCGGTTCACTGCCACAATGACTTAGGCATGGCGGTCGCCAATTCGCTGGCAGGCGTTCAGGGCGGCGCGCTTCAAATCGAATGCACGATCAACGGAATCGGTGAACGGGCCGGCAATACCTCCCTGGAACAGGCTGTGATGGCGATGCGCACCCGTCCCGCGCTTTACGGTGAGCTGCCCCGCATTGATACCAAACAAATTTACCGCACTTCAAAGCTGGTTTACTCTGTGATCGGTCAATCCGCTCCCAATACACAACCTATTGTAGGCGCAAACGCCTTTGCTCATGAATCGGGTATCCATCAGCACGGTGTACTGGCTAATAAGTTGACTTATGAGATTCTTACCCCTGAAACTGTGGGGATCTCCACTAATCAGATCGTACTGGGCAAGCATTCGGGGAAACACGCCTTTGCCGCCCGCATTGCCGAGCTGGGCTATCAGCTCACCGATGAACAGGTGGGTGAGGCTTTTACAAAGTTCAAGGATTTGTGCGATAAAAAGAAAACCGTTACCGACGGCGATATTGAAGCGCTGATCACTAACGCAAACAGCGCGCCGGCTGACGAAACCTACAAATTTGTCAGCTTCACCGTTGCTACCAAGGGCAGAGCGGGCGTAGAGGGCACCATCTGCCTGCGCCATGAAAATACATTTATTGAAGAAACCTATTGCGGCGACGGCTCTATTGATTCCATTTACGCCGCCATTGACAAGATCGTTCAGCCGCCTGCTCACACGCTGGATAAATTCATTATCAATGCCGTTTCCGAAGGCAGAGAAACACTGGGCGAGGTCATTCTAAAGCTGCGCTGCAATGACAAGACTTATAACGGCCGCGGTCTTTCTACCGACATAATGGAAGCTTCCATCAGCGCTTATTTAGGCGCTCTGAATCAGTTCATGGAATAAAATCAAAAATTTTCGAGGTTCTTAGGGGACTTAAAAAAGTCCCCTAAATAAAATGAAAAAATGCGAAAAATTGAATTATTTGATTCTACTCTGCGGGATGGCTCCCAAGGAGAGGGAATCTCCTTTTCAGTGCAGGATAAGCTGAATATTGTCCGCATTCTGGATGAATTCGGCGTCACTTACATTGAAGCGGGCAATCCCGGTTCCAATCCCAAAGACATATCCTTTTTTGAGCAACTGAAAAACGTGCATTTAAAGCATTCTATTCCGGTAGCCTTTGGCAGCACCACCCGTCCCGGCACCCCTGCTTCAGAGGATGCCAATGTAATCAATCTGATCGAAGCCGATACGCCTGCTGTTGCGGTATTCGGCAAAAGCTGGGACCTGCATATTCGGGAAATCCTGAAAATCAGCGAAGAAGCTAATCTTTTGATTGTAAAGGACACACTTTCCTGTCTGAAATCAGCCGGCAAAGAGGTTATTTTTGACGCTGAACATTTTTTTGACGGTTACAAGCATAATCCTGTCTGCGCTATGAACGTACTTCAGGCTGCGGTGAGCGGCGGCGCAGATGTGCTCTGCCTGTGCGATACCAACGGCGGCACGCTGCCTGACGATATCCGCAAAATTACCGAAACCGTTCGGGACGCTTTTCCGGACATGCGTATTGCTATCCATTGCCACAATGACATCGGCTGTGCGGTCGCATCTTCCATGGCGGCTGTTGAAGGCGGCGCCGTTCAGATACAGGGAACCCTTATCGGCTTTGGGGAACGCTGCGGGAATGCCGATCTTTCCACTGTACTGGCAAATCTCACCCTGAAATGCGGCTATGACTGCGGCGTTGATCCCGCGAACCTGCGTCAGGTATGCGCAGAAATAGCTGAAATATCCAATGTGCGGGTGGCGGGCGGTCATCCCTATATCGGGAAATCCGCTTTCGCGCATAAAGGCGGCATGCATATCGACGGCGTACAGAAGTGCCGGGAGTCCTTTGAGCATATCGCGCCTGAAGCAGTGGGCAACGAGCGCAAGTTTCTGCTATCCGAGGTAGCCGGTCGAGGCACGGTGCTGCCCCGTCTGCAAAAATACATTCCTTCGCTTACAAAAGCCTCCCCTGAAACCAAGGCAGTCACTGAGCTGCTTAAGCAGCGGGAATATGAAGGCTACCAATACGAAGGTGCTTTCGCTTCCTTCGAACTGCTGGTCAAAAAGCAATTAGGGCTTATGAAGCCTCACTTCAATGTTGTCATGTACAAATCCTATGATGATTTCCCTGCCCCTGACGGTGAATGTCAGTCTACGGCTATGGTGAAAATCGAAGTGGACGGCAAAACGGAGCTGTCTTGCGCCGCAGGCAACGGTCCCGTCAACGCATTGGACATCGCGCTGCGCAAGGCGATTCGGTTTTTCTATCCGCAAATTGATAAAATGGAACTGGCGGACTATAAGGTGCGGGTCATCTCAAACGGCACTACACAGGCAAAAGTACGGGTACTAATTGAATCACAGGGACAGCGGGGCGGCTTTACTACCATCGGGGTGTCCTGCGACATCATAGAGGCATCCTTCACTGCACTGATCGATTCCTACGAATATGAACTAAGCAGTCAAAACTGAATAAATTAAAGGAGAATAACAAAATGGCAATGACAATGACGCAAAAGATCCTGGCGGCACATGCCGGACTGGAATCGGTTTCCGCCGGACAGTTAATCCTCGCAAACGTGGATATGGTGCTCGGCAATGACGTTACCACGCCGGTAGCCATTCGAGAATTTAACCGGCTGGGTCTGAACGAAGTCTTTGACAAAGACAAAATTTCCATGGTCATGGATCACTTCACTCCCAACAAGGATATTAAGGCGGCCGGACAGTGCAAAATGTGCCGTGAATTTGCTGCCGAGCATGAAATCACCAATTATTATGACGTAGGCGATATGGGCGTTGAACATGCGCTTCTCCCCGAAAAAGGGCTGGTCAGCGCGGGCAACATCGTTATCGGCGCCGACTCCCATACCTGCACCTACGGTGCGCTGGGCGCATTTTCTACCGGCGTCGGCTCTACCGATATGGCTTGCGGCATGGCAACCG
>CAZMTU010000111.1:0-7937 GCA_964569225.1 uncultured Lachnospiraceae bacterium
TCGGCAATTATCGAGTACTCGCCGCCGTATCCCATAAACGACTGGAACGGCTCTCCGCGGGGGTCGCACGGACATGTCCAAGTTTCCGCCGGCGCGCGCAGTCCGTTACAGAAATTAATATAGCGGTACCTCCAACACAGCACCTTGCCCGGCTCCATCAGCCAGACGCGGACCGGCTGATACTCAAACTCCGATTTCAAACAGCCGTGAGTAACGCGCGTCCGGCCGTATGCCGCCAGCATCCATATCCGATCGGGGCTTTTCGCCCAGACAAAGACAAAATTATGTGCTTTGCCCAGCGTCGCGAAGCTCCGCATTCGTCCCTCGGCTATGTAGGTGATCTCATGTCCGCAGCAGGGACATCTGCCTGTATCATTATGCTTTGCCGACCAAAGGTCGCCGAACCAACCGGTATCCCCCTTTACAGCGATCATGCTTCTGCCGCATTTGGTACAGGTGGCTTCCCGCTCGGTCTTGCTGACCGTTAGATAAATCAGATAACGCCCCAGCCTGTCCATTGCCTGCTGCTCCAGTTCGTCCGGGACAGGCGGGCATTCCGTCCACCAGCTTTTGTCGTCCATATCAGATCAGGTCGAAGAGGTCTACGATCCCCGACTTTTCCTCCTTTACCGGCTCTGCCGGCTGAGCTTTCGGTTCGGCTGTCCGTACAGTCGCGGACTGACTGCCGCTCCCGGCGTTTCCGGTGTTTCCGGCGGCGCTTTCCCCGAAGCAATAGCGGTCAATAACGGTCGCCGCTTCCCCGGGCGAAACGCACACGCAGCTCCCGCCGTTTTTCTTATGCTTGGCTTGAGCGGCTTTTTGAATTTCCCCGTAAGCGCCCTTTACCGTTTTGCCTTTCATTCGCTCCGCCAAAGCCGGATCCGCCGATATCCGCTCTCTGATACGGTCGGCTATGGCGAAGTAAGCGTCCCGCAGTCCCTCCGGCGCTTGTTCGCACTCCGCGTCCAGCCGCTGCCATAAGCTTTCGCAGACGTCTGGGAATCTGTTATTTTCCAGTATCACGAGCTTGCTCCCTTCTATCCCATCTTGACCGCCGCTTCTTGGCGTTGCAGCCGTTGCGGCGCAGAATGTCTACAATATCATCCTGACTGACTAAATTCAGCTCCGCCAGTATGCGGATACCGCCCATTTTATCCGCCAGCAGCGACCAGTGCCGGCAAATCTCCCCTTCGGTCATGGGCAGTTCAGAGGTCTTCCTCATCGTCAAAGCCCTCCTTTTCAAGACTGCGGCACAGCCCGAGACTGGTGAGCAGACAGCCGGTCCCTATGCCGACGGCAATCCATGACAGCCCTTCGCACCCGCCGGCAATCAGCAGAACGCCGGCAAGAAAGAGCAGCCCGGACAGATAGGTTTTCAAACGCTTCATGCCCGTCCCTCCATATGCTTCCTCATGGCGCTGTTCAGCGCCGCTTCAAAGAACTCATCTGTTTCAAAGCTGCTCCCGCCCCGCGCCGCGCTCTGCTTAGCCGGTTGACCGTGAACGGCTGCGGAATCATAAATGCCTGTCCATCCGTTTTCAACGGCGCGGTTGACGATTGCCGCCTGTACCGCCGGATCGCCGGACATGGCTTCCAGCTTCTTCACCAGCATGCTCATTGCCCTCTCGGTCAGCGGCTTCCGCTTGCGGACGCGCAGCTCGCAGAAGCCGGTCAGCGCGTCGGTCAGCGCCGGGCAGGACTGCTTGTCCGCGTAAGCCTTGAACGCGCCTGTCAGCGTTTCCTTTTTCGGCTTTTCTTTCAGCAGCGCCTGAAGCGCTTCCAGCTTGGCGAGATCGTCCGCCGTCATAGGGACGGCAACATAGCCGATGCTGTCCCTCATGCAGTAGCGCAGCGCGCCGATGATCTCCTCCAGCCAGTCGGACAGCGCCTTCTTTTCAGCGTTCATCATCATCCCTCCTTCCTGCTAAAAAAGCGGCGCCTATAAATCCGATAGCGGCGCCAAGAAATAACCCGATCAAAAAATTTACCATATATCCCCTATATCCCCCTCCCGCGGTCAGATCAGTTCAAGCTGGGTCCATGCCCACGGCGGGGCCTGTCCCGCTTCGCCTGCCGCCTGCCGGTCGGCGGGCTGTCGGTCGGCAGGCGGGCGTTTAGCCATATTCGGCATGGCGGGCGGCGCTTCATCGTTTGCAATGCGTGTGATCATAAACCAATTGATCGGCTTCTTGACGTACGGCACGCCGTTATTCCCCCCGTAGCCTCCTTTTTGGGGGTACAGCACAATGCCTATGCCGTTGCCCGCCACAATTCCTGTGTACCGGTGGCACAGCCGCCCGCCGTCATATTCGTACACAATCATTTGATTCCCTATGTAGGTATAGCGATAACTCAGCATGGCAGTATCACCTCTTTCTTTTTATAACTCATAATCGACTATGAGTAATTCGATTTTGCGTTTGCACAGCCATGTCCGACACACGTAAACATTGATCAATCGCTCCGGGCACCACTGGAAATTTAACGCCAATTCTACAGGTGTGTTTGCAGTCCTGCTTTCACCTGTGGCCAAGTTTTCTACAGTGCATTTTTTGCAGCCTTCTTTATAAAAAATTTTTGCAAGTAAGTTCAACGCCTCTTGAGTTTTTATCCATTTGTCAACAATCATTTTTCCGTTCTTCCATTTCTTTTTTGATTGCTCGACGGCCCTCTCTCAGCGCTTTCTGATACTTTTTTGCAAGATGATCCGCTAATTGACCAAGCGGCAGCAGATCAGCCTGTGCAACGTCGCCCGGAAAATCCCGATAGATAGGCAGGGCGGGCATAAAATTGCCGTCTGCATCTCGACGGGCGCACAAGCCTACAATAATCCTCGCCATACCTTACTTCCTTCTTTTGAGCTGCTGCCGCAATGCATTAGCAGCCTCTTCTGTATTTTTCATGCGGCGCAAAACACGGAGCGCTTTGATGTGCAGTATTTCGTCGGCCTCGCTGATCTCCAAATAACGTTCCCATACGGCATTCTCGCGCTTGCGCGTATCTTCTGTCAGTAACAGATATTCATCCAGTGCCCTCGCTTGGTCTTCGGTAAAAGTTATGATTCTCATATTTCGTTCTGTTCCTGTTTTGATAGGGAAGGGTTTGTCATTCTTCACAATGTTCGTCAATAAGTTCAGACACTGTGCAACCGAACAATGCAGCGAGCTTTTTCATGTTGGCGATGCTGGGTTCTCTTCGTCCGTGTTCCCAATGGTCAATACACTGCTGAGACACGCCAACGCTAACTGCAACCGCTTCCTGTGTTAGTTGCATTTTTTCTCTGTATTTTTTCAAGTTGTACAACTTATCACCTCCACAACATCATGTTGTGTATTGATTATAACACTGCATTTTGTTGTTGTCAATAGGCTTTTTAAAAAAAACTATTGATTTTTACTCCATAGTGTTGTATATTAATAATAAATACAAATTGAGGTGAATTATGTTTACTGATCGACTAAAGTCAGTCCGTATTAAATGCGGTATGTCTCAAAAGGAAGTTGCCGAAAAACTGTTTATTTCTCAACAAGCGTATGCAAGATATGAAGGCGGCACTTCGTCTCTCTAAGCTCGCTCAATTATTTGGGGTATCTGTTGATTATCTTGTCGGAAACGAAACAGTTGACCCCACCATCACCGACCGCGATCTGCAAGTCGCCCTCTTCGGAAGCGACAAAGAGGTAACAGATGAGATGTGGGAAGAAGTAAAAAAATATGTCAATTATGTGAAATTTAAACATATCGAAACTAAAACCGATATTGAACGCAAAACTCTATCTGAAATCCACAAAGCACCGGCACAATATATATATCGTGCCGCTCGCAGCGCGGATCACGCCGAACCTGAAGTTATTGAGCGCGACGACGCTATGATTGAGAAATTAAAAAATGCTAAAAAGGTTACTTCAGACGACGATCTGTAAATAAAAAAACCCCTTCGGTCAAAATAATTGCAGGAGGGGATAAAATGTATTATAGAAATTACAAAAAAGTCAGAAGTACCGCTTGGAAAGTATTGATTAATCACAACATTCGCGAGCTGCCTGTGCCGCTCGCAAGAATTGCCAACGAATCAGGTATAACTCTTTTGAAAAATGCGGAGGTAAACGAACTAAAGGATGGCGAAGTCGGCATCAGCATAATGGACGGTAAGCAATGGTATATCGTGTACAATAATGACACCAATAAGGGTAGGATACGCTTTACGATTGCGCATGAGTTAGGGCACATTTTCCTGCAACACCCGACTGAACGGTCCGGCTATCATACTCGCAAATTTAAATTAGACAAGCCAGAAGTTGAAACGGAAGCGGATTCTTTCGCTTCGCGACTATTGTGTCCCTCTTGTGTACTGTGGGGATTACAAGTGCACACCGCCAGAGATATTGCGCAGTTATGCGGAGTGTCCTATACTGCCGCCAAAATCCGCGCAGCGCGAATGCGTGAGTTATACGCAAGGGACAAGTTTTTACGCAGTTATCTCGAACGGAAAGTATATAAAAATTTTGAGGATTATATCAATAATTTCAAAAATAATTTATAAGGATTTTATAATTTGGAGGACGTCATGCAAAAACTTAGAATTTGGCAGATCATTTTATTAGTTATATTTTTTCCTGCAGGCATTGTTTATTTTCTTTATTGGTTATTCCGCACTCGAATTTTTCCAGATAATCCTCAGCCTTGTTTGAGTTTATGGCAGATCTTCCTATATTCTATATTTTTTCCCGTTGGTATTGTCTTATTTTTTATTTGGCTTGTCAAAACCGATTTATGCAGCAAAGACCAAGCAGGTAATGCAATCATAGATGCTATTGCCAAGCATTGTAAGCAATTCTTGGCAATAGCATCAGTTGTCACAGTGCTAATCTATACTATTTTTATCGGCGCCATATTTAGCAGTCTTAATAGTGACGGCGAACACAACGATACATTCATATTTACATCCGGCGCGAAAGCAATCGAAACTAATATTACTGATGAATTAACTGTTACTACCACTGCTGCTACAAGTGTTTCCATTACTACAATAGAGTTAATAACTACTGAAACGCCAGTTACCCAAGTTCCTGTAACTACAGAAAAAACGGTAACTGTAGGGGTACCGATACTCACTGATACTTCTTCGCCTAAAGTAGATATTATAATTATCAAAAAGCCAGATACAGCCCATAGAAATGAAACTGTTTCGTTGACGATTCAGGGGCAGCCAAACACCGAATACAAACTTCGAGTCAAATACAAATCTGGATGGGCTGAAGCAGACGGTCTTGGAACAAAAATATCTGATGCGAATGGTATGATTACTTGGACTTGGATGGTCGGTAGCAGGACAACTTTAGGCACATGGCCGATAGAAATAACCGGAGATAGTCAAACATTAATGACGGAATTTACTGTGATGGAATAAAATTGTTGGCCGAAGGTCGGTAACCAAATCGGAATGCTTATATTTAAGGAGCAAACAAATGAGGAAGCGAATATTTGAAATCATCGAATCTTCCAACGGAAACGATCTATACAGCAGCATTTATGACGCTGCTATGATGGTTGCAATCATAGCCAGTTTGATCCCACTTGCATTCAAAACGGATTATTTTTGTTTTCAAGTCATAGACAAAATTTGTGTCGTATTTTTTATAATAGACTACATTCTTCGGTTCGCTACCGCCGACTTCAAATATAACAAAACGTCGGCAATTTCTTTTATTCGGTATCCTTTTTCCTTTATGGCAATTATTGATCTTGTTTCGATTCTGCCGTCTATATCTGCAATCAATAATAGTTTCAAGGTCCTCCGCCTAACTCGCATGGTACGTGCGCTGCGCGTATTCCGCATATTTAAAGCTGCGAGATATTCCAAAAGCCTGCAAATTATCGCAAGCGTTTTTAAAAATTCCAGAGAACCGCTTGCGGCAGTCGGTACACTTGCGGTTGCCTATATATTAGTATCCGCTTTAATTATAATCAATGTCGAACCGGATTCCTTCGGAAATTTTTTTGATGCAGTGTATTGGGCAACTGTATCTTTAACAACAATGGGTTACGGAGATATATATCCAGTAACAACGATTGGACGATTTATTACAATGTTATCTTCCGTTTTCGGCATTGCCATTGTTGCCTTGCCATCCGGCATTATTACAGCCGGTTACATGAATGAAATCGAAAAAATAAAAAAGGAATCCGATAAATCAGATGCCGAAGAAAGCGAAAAATAAAGTATAAAAAGACATAGAAAGGATATACGAATGAGTATCTCGGTCGTTAAATCCGTCCCTTCCGAATATGCTTTGAACGCAGTAGTCTACGCCCGTTATTCTTCCGATAAACAGACCGAAAACAGCATAGACGGGCAATTGCGCGCCTGCAATCAGTTTGCCGCACAGCACGGCTATACCATTTTGCATGAATATATTGATAGGGCAGTGAGCGGAACTACAGACAATCGCCCTCAGTTTCAGCAAATGATTGCTGACGCCAAAAGACAGCGCTTTGCATTTGTTATTGTGTACCGTTTTGATCGCTTCTCGCGTAACAGATATGACAGTGCTATTTACAAAAAAGAATTGTCAAAATATGGTGTACGGGTGATTTCCACCGCAGAGCATGTAGGCGACGGTGATGAGGGCATCATCCTCGAATCTATTTACGAGGCAATGGACGAGGCCTATTCTCGCCGCCTGTCAAGGATCACGCAAAGAGGTATGCGAGAAACGGCGATCAAGGGACTTTGGACAGGCGGGAATGTACCGCTCGGCTACAAAGTAGAGAATCAGCGCCTTGTGATAGACGACAGGGAAGCGACGATAGTCCGTTATCTTTTCAAGCAGTACGCCGACGGTAAAACTAAAACGCAGATTGCAAAAGCGCTAAACGAAAAAGGGTATACCACCAAAAAGAAAAAAGCTTTCACCGCCAGTAATTTGAGCGCGATCCTGACTAACCGAATGTATATCGGCGACTATCATTTTCAGGATATCGAACGCACTTGTCCTGCGATTATTTCCGAGCATCTGTTCGAACGGGTTGGTGCAGCTTTGGATGCCAATCGAAAAATTATGGGAAGAAAAACAGATGGCACAATCTTCGAGTTATCCGGCAAGCTGTACTGCGGTTATTGCGGAGCGGCTATGACAGGGGATTCCGGCACCAGCCAATCCGGTGATGTACATTACTACTACACTTGCTCTACTCGCAAAAAGAAACACGCCTGCAAAAAGAAAAGCGAAAAAAAAGATTTCATCGAGTGGTATATATGCGAGCAAACTGTTCTCAATGTTTTAAACGACGAGAATATACCAAAAATAGCCGAGAGGGTCGTAACCCTCTCGGAGGATGAAGCATGTAAGGACGAGATTGAAAAGCTGGAAAAACAAATAGCGGACATTAATAAGGAATTGGATGATTGCGCCGATGCATTGATAAGGTCTACGGCACCTGCCATTGTAAAGCGCATCAACGTAAGAGTGGAGCTTTTGGAAAAGCAACTTAATGACGCGGAAGTCCAGCTTGCTCAAAAACAACTTGTTGCCGAGCAGCGTCTGACAGTGGCCGATGTAGAGCGTTACCTGCGCAGCTTCACCAAAGGCGATCTGCTTGACGAGGATTTTCGACACCATATAATTCATACATTCATTAATTCTGTATACCTTTATGATGACAAGATAGTGATGTACTTCAATATTAAAGATATGTCGCAGGTATCCTACGTCGACATGATAAACGATCTTGATCTTGATCTCGATGAACTGAAAGAATGTTCGGATAGCGCCCAACAAGGGGAGCCAAATTGAACAAAACCGAACTTTCATCCCCATCTCTTTAGAGGGGATGGGTTCGGTTTTGTTGCATTTATAAATTTTCTATATGAATTATTTTGATGTGTAAAATCAAACAATATTCAAACAATATTTATGTGGAAGGACGATAATGAG